>WFQA01000266.1 GCA_015487255.1 Paracoccaceae bacterium
GGGCTGTCTTTGGCGGTCAGGTCCTCCACGGTGATCGAAAACTCACCGTTGATCATCTCGATATTGTTGGAAAACATCGAGGGGTTTTTGATGGTGGTATAGGCCGTGCCATCTTCATTGCTCAGGCGGTTGTCCAGCGGTAAAAGCTCAGCATTGAGCGGCGCGTCGGGAGTGCCAAACAGCGCCGGGGTTCAGCGCACGCCGATCAGGGAATTGCCAGATCGCGGTGCCATTGGCCGAAGCGGACATCTCGCCTGCCATGGATTGCCCCAATACCGGCCCGGCAAAGCCAATGGCCAGCGCAGCCATGCTTACAAATTTCATCATTTTCATTTCCTCCAATAATGCGCCAAGCGCGCACAGCTTTTGTTGGCAGAGGAAATACACACGCAATCTCACATCTGGCACAAAGCCCCGTGTGAATCGCGTGAAGAAAATGTGAACTCAGATTTGCTTGCTGGGCATGCGCACCACCAGCCCGTCCAGCGTGTCATTCACCTTGATCTGGCAGGTAAGGCGCGAGGTGCGCGGGTCCGGCTCAAAGGCGAAATCCAGCATGTCGGATTCCATCTCGTCCTTGGCGGGGATTTTGTCCACCCATTCCTCAACCACATAAACATGACAGGTCGAGCAGGCGCAGGCCCCGCCGCAATCCGCCTCGATACCGGGGATGTCATTATCGCGCGCGCCCTCCATCACGGTCAGGCCGGTTTCGACCTCCACCACATGCTCGGTACCGTTATGCTCGATATAAGTGATCTTTGCCATGTCTACCCTCTGGATTGGTTTTTTTCAGCGCTATACCTAACCCCGATTGCCATGCATTTCCAGATGTGTTTATGCCGCGTGGATAAAGATCACATTTTAACCATATTTAAATGTTATTTTACAATATCTTATCTAAAATTTACCTCGCCTTGGCCATTAACCATTGGCGGCATTTTGCCTAGATTTTTATCTAATGTTTTGGCAAATTGGGTTCACAAGCTAAGTAACCCATCGGGAGCATGACAATGGCACGTATTATCATTACCGCAGCAGATAACGGCTTTTTCACCAGTTCCGCCATTGGCACCCCGCTGGCCCCCAATGCTTTTCTTGAAACCCGGCTCAATGCCAATGGCACAGTCATCAGCTTTGACGATGCCAACTGGGTCACGCTGGAAAGCCTGCGCTATGACAGCCAGGTGGTCCGCGTCGAGGCGCAAATCGTAGAGGTCGCCACCCCGAAACTGGGGCAAAAGGCCGATATCACCGTCAGCGCGGTCGGCTTCATGCGGCTTGAGGGTGGTGAGATGGCGGTGATCGGCAGCATGGAATTGCCCGCGCCGCTGACCCTGAGCGCCACCTATCTTTCTTATGGTGTTGATGACACCCCAAGCTGGCAGTTTGACCTTGGCACCGCGCTGGCAGACCTGCTCGGCACGCAAAACTTCAAATTCATCGGTGGTGCCGGGGATGATATCTTCAACCCGCATCTGGAATCACTGCCATTTTATGGCAACGGGGTAATCTTTGGCGGGGCCGGAAATGACCAGATCACCGGCACCGCCGGCTCGGATCGGCTGGCCGGCGGCACCGGCGATGATATTCTGGTTGATAACTACGGCGCCAACAAACTGCGCGGTGGCGCGGGGGATGATACCATTACCGTGGGCAATGGCTCGGCGGGCAGCCTGCTCAAGGGTGGCGGCGGCAATGACCTGCTGACCTCGGGCTGGGGGAGTGACACATTAAACGGTGGTGCCGGCCGCGATACATTGATCGGCGGCATGGGCGAGGATGTGCTTTATGGCAAAAGAGGCCGCGATATACTCAACGGTGGCGAGGGCAACGACCTGATCGATGGCGGCAAGGGCGCAGACCTGCTGACCGGTGGTCTGGGCGAAGATGTATTTGTCTTTCGCGCTGATGAGCGTGGCCGCGACACCATTACCGATTTCGAGGATGGCAGCGATCTGATCCAGATCAGCGGGTTGGCATTTGATGACCTGACCCTGAGCGCCAAAGATGGCGATATCTGGATCACCTCAGCAGATATGGCCGGCACGATCATTGTTGAGAATATGGATATCACCAGCCTGGATGCCTCCGATTTCCTTTTTAGCTAAAATTTTAGAAAACAACCGTTCAAAACCGGTTCAACTTCGGTGAAAGATTATTTGAATTGCCAGGCGGTTCGGCCGGGTTCAGGAGCGGGTATCGTCGATCAGCGGGGTGGGTTTGGCCAGTTGCTTGAGATCATCGGGTTTGGTGATTTCCACATTCAGCCCGGTGACCACCACCCCGTAAGGGCGCAGCGCCTTGATGGCGCGTGACAGGTTTTCCGGTGTCATGCCCAATATCGAAGCCAGCCGGCGCTTTTCGACCGGCAGGGTAAAACAGGCATCGCCACCGAGCTTTTTCTGCCATTTCAGCAGATAATTCGCCAGCCGCTCCAACGAGGTGCGCAGCTTCAGCCCCTTCACACATTTGATTACTCCGCGATAGCAAAAGGCCAGCTCGCGCACCACGGCGCGGGCAAAGGCGTGGTCTTGCTCAAACACCCGGCGCACATCCTCGGCCGGCAGCATGATCACCTTGGATTTCTCAAGCGTGCGCGCCGACATCAGATTGGGTGCGTCCCGCACCACTGCCGCCAGAATAAAGGTGGCCCCCTCGCGCAGCACGGTCATGGTGGTTTCGCCCTCATTCCAGCCGGCGGTCAGCTCCACCGTGCCATCAATCACGATATGCAAAAAATCCGAGCTGTCACCCTCGATCAGCAGATCAACCATTGGCGGAAAGCTTTGCACATAAGCCCCGCGCACCAATTCTTCAAAACTGTCATCCGCCATGTCGTGAAACAAGGGCAGAGATCGAATCATCGTAGCATCACTGTCGCGCATCGCGGGGGAAATCCTTTCGTTTGACATATATCAATCAGGGATTGGGCAAATGTCAAGATGACGAAAGTGCTTTGTGCTGGAGAGACGAGACAAAGCGCCGGGGGGCGCGTGATACATTTTGGTAACCTATTTATTTATAAGGTTTTTTCAATCTTATTGATGCATGTCAATTGGCGGCACCCTTATTGTGTGCTCATTGGCTGCAAGCGCAAAAAGCGTTTGTATCGCGGCTATAACGTGGAGGGCACGTAATGCATGAACTAGACGGAGTAACAAAGACCGACCAATACCGAGCGCTGGGGTTAAGCACCCTGGCTTTTACGGTTTGTTTTGCAGTATGGACGATATTTTCAATCATCGGGGTAAAGATCAAACAGGATCTGGGGCTTTCAGAAACCCAGTTTGGCCTGCTGGTTGCCACCCCGGTGCTGACCGGCTCACTCAGCCGGATATTCCTGGGCGTCTGGACCGACCAATTCGGCGGACGCCTGATGCTGCCGCTGCAAATGCTGATCACAGCGATTTCGGTCTGGCTGCTGGCCTCGGTACAAACCTATGCGGTTTTTCTGATTGCGGCGCTCGGACTTGGCCTGGCCGGTGGTTCGTTCATCATCGGCATTGCTTATGTTTCGCGCTGGTTTGAGGCCGATAAACAAGGCACCGCGCTGGGGATATTTGGTGCTGGTAATGTCGGCGCGGCGGTCACCAACTTTGCCGCGCCTTTCCTTGTAATCGCCGTTGGCTGGGAAGATACCGCGCGCATCTATGCGGTGGTGCTGGTGATCATGGCCGTGGCATTTTATATTTTCGCCAA
>WFQA01000267.1 GCA_015487255.1 Paracoccaceae bacterium
ATAAAGCTGGCAAAGAGCGGATGCGGCTCAAACGGGCGGGATTTTAGCTCGGGGTGGAATTGCACGCCGATGAACCACGGATGGTCCTTGATCTCCACCGTTTCGGGCAGCTTGCCATCCGGCGATATGCCCGAGAAGAGCAGCCCGCCCGACTCAAGCTGCTCGCGATAGCGCATATCCACCTCGTAGCGATGGCGATGGCGCTCGGAAATCTCGGTGTTGCCATAGATTTCGGCGATATGCGAGCCGGCCTTCAGCGTTGCATTATAGGCGCCAAGCCGCATGGTGCCGCCTTTGTCGTCGCCCTCGTCGCGTTGTATCGTGCGGTTACCCTCGACCCATTCTTTCAGGTGATAAACAATCGGGGTGAAGCGCTTTTCGCCCGCCTCGTGGTCAAACTCTTCTGAACCTGCGTCCTTGATGCCCGCCAGATTGCGCGCCGCCTCCGTCACCGCCATTTGCATGCCCAGACAAATGCCGAAATAGGGCACATTATGCTCACGGGCGTAGCGCGCGGCATTCATCATGCCCTCGGTGCCCCGCTCGCCAAAGCCGCCGGGCACCAATATGGCGTTAAAATCCTCCAGATGCGGGGTAACATCGCCATCACCCTCAAACAGCTCTGAATCGATCCACTCGGCCTTGACCCGCACCCGGTTTTTGATGCCACCATGGGTCAGCGCCTCGGCGATGGATTTATAGGCATCCCCCAGTTGGGTATATTTGCCAACAATGGCGATTTTCACCTCGCCTTCGGGCTGGCTTATCGCCTGCATCACCGCGTTCCATTTGGTCATATCAGGCGCGGGGGCGTCGGTTATGCCAAAGGCATCCAGCACGGCGCGGTCCATACCCTCGCGGTGGTAAGCCAGCGGGGCCTCGTAGATGGATTTCAGATCAAGCGCGGGGATCACCGCCTCGGGGCGCACATTACAAAATAGCGCCAGCTTGGCGCGCTCCTTTTCAGGGATGGGGCGCTCGGCGCGGCACATCAGGATATCGGGCGCAATGCCGATCGAGCGCAACTCCTTCACCGAGTGCTGGGTCGGTTTGGTTTTAAGCTCGCCCGCCGCCGCAATATAAGGCACCAGGGTGAGGTGCATGAAAATGCACTCACCGCGTCGGTCCTGGGCGAATTGCCGGATGGCCTCAAAGAAGGGCAGGGCTTCGATATCCCCCACCGTGCCGCCAATCTCGCAGAGCATGAAATCCACCTCGTCATCTCCGATGGAGATAAAATCCTTGATCTCGTTGGTCACATGCGGGATCACCTGAATGGTTTTGCCAAGGTAATCGCCGCGCCGCTCCTTTTCCAGCACGTCGGAATAAATTCGCCCCGAGGAGACGCTATCGGTTTTGCGGGCAGAAACTCCGGTGAAACGCTCATAATGGCCAAGATCGAGGTCGGTCTCGGCTCCGTCATCGGTGACAAATACCTCGCCATGCTCAAAAGGGGACATGGTGCCGGGGTCCACATTGAGGTAAGGGTCAAGCTTGCGCAGGCGCACCGAATAGCCGCGCGCCTGAAGCAAGGCCCCAAGGGCCGCCGAGGCCAGCCCCTTGCCAAGCGATGAAACCACACCACCGGTGATGAAAATATATCGTGCCATGGCCAGAAAGCCCCCGTGAGAATCGTTTTTGAAATGGCGAGTCGTTTCGGTTTTTTGCCGTGGTTTTTCGCCGCATCACGGGGTTTGATTCTTACAGACGAATAAGGGGGCAGGCAAGGGGGTAGCCGCAATATCTTGTGGACAACCCGGAAACGGCCACAAATCTAGCGGCAAGCGCCTGCCGAGCCGCAGGCGAGGCCACCGCCGCCGGCCAGCCGTGTTTTCAGCTTTGCTGAAAACCGTGCCTTTGGCGAGTGGGGGTTTACCCCCGCAGAGCCAAAGGCAAAACCACTGTAGCGCGCAGTTGGAATCTGGAGCAAACATTAGCCGTTCAATTTGATATGATCACTTCCCCCACCTTTTTGGCTGATTTGGCGGCAATTGTATAGGTGGTTTTAACGGCCTCTATATCGAATCTCTGGAAAGTCTTACGCACCTCTGGGCGGTCGTTAAGAGACATTATGAAGCGGCCTGAGATCGTGCTGAGAACTTCCGCCAGTGCTGCAAAATCGTCACGGTTGAACAGGTCTTTTCCGTAGTCATTCTCGTTGCCCCAAGGGCGGGTCCAGATAGAAGAGCGTGCCCTGCCGGTCA
>WFQA01000268.1 GCA_015487255.1 Paracoccaceae bacterium
AATTGGTGGAGGAGTCAAAGCCGGCATTACGCAGCATTTCAACCAGAACCGGCACGATATCACTGTGGATACCTTCAAAGCCGGCAATGGTGCTGTCCACGGTTTCGCCGTCTTTCTCCCACATGCCGTCACCATTCAACGCGTATCCGGCCTCGATCATCAGCGCGGCACTTTCTTCTAGGCTAAATTTTCCAGGCTGATACTTTTCGATCAAAGCCTGAACACCATCAGACTCCATAAAATTCTGGATACCCGGATAGAGAGGAAATGGCACAATCGTGGCGATATCGGCACCATCATAGAGCACGTCGTTGATCTGCGGACGGTTCACCGCCAGGCTCACCGCGCGACGCACACGCACATCGGCAAACGGGCCACTTTCGGTATTCATCCAAAGCGCATTTGGCCACCAGTCCAGATAGCCATAAGGCGGTTCTGAGCCAGAATGTGTGGTGATATTCGGATTTTGCCGCAAGATGTTAGAGATCACCGCGCTGCGCATGTCCAGCGCCGAATCCATCTCGTTGTTCACCAGACGTTGTGCAACCGTATCCATGTTTTGCCCAACTTGCCCGCCAAGATTCACGATAATAACCCGCTTTACTTCCGGCAGATCATTAAGGCCGGCCTCAACCGCCCACCAGTCTTCACGCAGGTTGAAAATCTTCTGGTTCTGGTTCCAGGCCACAAGATCATAAGGGCCGGAATGGGGCATCTCCACACCACCGGCATATTCATTGACGTTTTCAACACCCTCAAAAGCATGGGCTGGCACAATCGCCATGCCACTGTCAAACTTCATGGTCAGCACATCAAATTTGAACCGGGGTGCCGGCAGCTTGAAGGTCAGGTCGACCGTCAGATCATCAACCATGGTGATGGTGTCGACAAAGGTGTTGAAGGTAGAGTTAAAGCGCAACAGCTCATTGTTCATCTGGCCTTCCATGGAAAACACAACATCTTTTGCCGTCACCGGCACGCCGTCGCTCCATTTTGCCATCGGGTTAAGCTTGATGCGCAGGGATGTGAAATCATCGCTGGTATATTCGATACTTTCAGCCAGCCAGGGGATATCCTCATCAGAGAAAATTCCATAATACATCAGCCCTTCCCACATAATGGAATTGCCTTCCGAACTGGAATAGCCCGGCACCGCCCAGGGGTTTGTCACCCCGATCGGCGATGTTATGCTCCAACCCAGCACCAAGGTGTTTTCCCGACCGACATCTTCCAGCGGTGAAGCGGGGCTGATTTCCACCGCCGCCGTCGCCTGTGCAAACGCGGCCGTGGAGCCAAGTGACATCGCCACGCCCAAAACTGCGGCTGTAACGATCTTTAAGTTTATTCTCGCCATCTAACTAAACCCTCCCATTAGGTTACATAAGTTTGCTTGAAGCCCCCTTTTGCGGCCATCTATTCACACAGGCCGTCAGGTGCTTATTTTGGTCTCATTAGTTATAGAATCACCCTGCCCCCAATGCGGCTCTCTGATGATCTCTCCTTCTTGGCGCCCTCCTATCTCCGCCCTTGCTTCGTGAAGCTGTTTTTTATGGCTGGATTTTGAAAGCCGGAATCTCTCGGCGCCCTCTTCCATGCCTGCATATTACCTTGACATTAATGTCATATAATTAAGACTTATAGGGCGTTAGCTATCGCAGTCAAGCATAATTATTGAATAGTATAAGGGTAAAATCAATATCTCCACATGGCAAGTAACCGTTGTGTTAGCAATCCTATAAAGAATTTTGTCCAGTATTCCAACACCGACCAAGCCAAAAGATGCGCTTGAAAAGCGCCCCTGCGTCGATCATCAAACCCGTCAGACCAAAAGGACAACCCACCTCGGTCAGCCATTACCAATTATTTGCAACAAGCTGCACTCACATGTGTTGTGAGGGTTGGCCGTTTTTTGGTATGAACACTTTACATTGCTCTATTCCCCCAGCCTTTGCTCACGCCCATGTTGCTTTTTGCAAAGTATCCGCTAAGTTGAGCCACGGAAACGAGGCCTTAAACAACAACCACAGAGCGGGTTTTGGAACGGCCCTCCTCTGCCAAGAGGCAACAAGCGAGAGTGTGGATAGATTGGAGCAAGCAAAAGAAAAGCCAAGCTGGGTAAACAGGCAATCCACAATTCCGCTCTATCACCAACTATTCTTGAAGCTTCGGGACAGGTTGATCAGCGGCGAATGGAAACCGGGAGAAATTTTCCCGCGCGATGCGGATATTGTTGCTCATTATGCTGTCAGCAGAATAACCGTGCGCAAAGCCATGGATGGGCTGGTGAATGAGGGTCTGGTGGTGCGGTTTCGAGGAAAAGGCACATTTGTTGCCCATATTGCAGCCACAAAAACCAAAATTGCCAGCGACAACCGGCCCTCCTATTTCAAGACCATTCCCGGCAAATACCGGAGGGAGGTTCAAAAGGTTGCAAAAGTGGTGATTTCAAAACACACCGCTGACAAGCTGAACGTTCCTGATAACCATCTGGCATCCATGCTTAAAATGGTGCACTGGATAGACGAAATCCCGATTTGTTCGGAAGCTATTTTTGTAGATGATTTCAAGTGGCCGGATCTTTTTGAAACCAAAGATATCGAAACCAGGGATATTCGCGAGATTTACCGGCAAAACGGTATGGTTGTGACCAAAATTCAACAATCGGTTTCCGCTATCATCCCAGCGCCTGAAACAGCACAGCGCCTTGCGCTTGCACCCAACCAACCGGTATTGTTTATAAGCAGGGTTGGCTACGCAGAAAATGGCAGCCCACTGGATTTTCGATTGATCCATTGCCGAGGTGACCGCTTTGTGCTGGCCCAAGATATCTCAAGCCAATAATATTAAGCCAATGGCCAGTTTTTCGCCTGCGCGCCCGAACCCGGCGGTCAAAAAGTCAAGAAAGCTTTGGGGTGAGTCGCTTTGCAAGGCCGACGGGAGGAGTATCCAGCCCATCATCTTAACAACTGGTCCTAATTTTCGCGACCACCTCTCTACAGCAAAATTGACAGCATATTATAATTCGCTTGAAATACACCCCTCGTTCCGGCACTTAATCGTCTGATATAGGCCTGGGCCATAGAAGGGCGCGCAATAAAAATGGAGAAATCATCCGCCATGAAAAGCGACTGGATCGCCACCGCCCGCACCCTGTCTGAAGCGCTGCCGTTTTTGCAGCGCTATGATGGCGCGACCGTGGTAATCAAATTTGGTGGCCACGCCATGGGTGACGAAGCCGCGATGGAGCGCTTTGCCCGTGATATCGTGCTGATGAAGCAAACCAATGTGCACCCGGTTATCGTGCATGGCGGCGGGCCGATGATCAACGAGATGCTCAAGCGGCTCGGGGTGGAATCGAGGTTTGTCAACGGCAAGCGGGTGACCGATGAAGCCACCATGGAAGTGGTAGAGATGGTGCTTTCCGGCGCGGTCAACAAGCGGATTGTGGCGGCAATCAATGCGCAGGGCGGCAAGGCGGTGGGGCTTTCGGGTAAGGATGCCAGGCTGATCACCTGCGAGCCGGCCGATGCGGCACTTGGGCTGGTCGGCAAACCGGTCGCGGTGGACCCGGCGGTGATCAAATCTTTCCAAGGCACGGATTTCATACCGGTTGTCGCCCCCATCGGCGCGGGCAACAACGGCGAGACCTATAACATCAACGGAGACACCGCCGCCGGTGCCATTGCCGCCGCGCTCAACGCTGACCGATTGCTGCTGCTCACCGACGTGGCGGGGGTCAAGGATGCCGAAGGTGATGTGGTCACCGAGCTGACCCCGGAAACTGTGCGCCGCCTCACCAAAGAGGGCATCATCGCCGGTGGCATGATTCCAAAAACCGAAACTGCACTGGCAGCAATTGAAGACGGGGTGCGGGCGGTGGTCATCCTTGATGGCCGGGCACCCCATGCCTGTTTGCTCGAGCTGTTCACCCCGCATGGAGCGGGCAGCATCATCCGCAGTGCCGGGTAATGTCAGGCACTGGCCGCAAAGACCGCCGAGCGCAGCAAGGCCATGGCCCAAACGTATAGCTTGCCTTTGTGCAGCAAAGGCAGGCTTTACGGAGGGTCATCTGCCGCTGGGAGTTGTGGTGTTTTCCGATGTAGGGAGTAGTTGGATACTGGAGTAGGCGGGATTTGGTGGGATTTGGTGGGATTGTCTGGTTTGGGGCAATAAAAAAAGGGGTTTTGATGTCGTGGGTGTGCCTTGGCGGGGCATACTTGGGATCTGGAGCAAAATGGGGTTTTTAGGGTTTGTTAACTGTTTTGGGGTAAAAAATGGGCGCAGGCTTAGACAGACCTGAGATGGCTCTTAGAGGTTCTTAAAAACTCTTAGGCTCGGGATTTGGGGTTAACCCAGATCAGGCGCGGCGTTTGTCTTCTGATGTTTCAGGCTCGGGTTCCGGGGGCTTGATGGTCGGTGCCAGAATGCCGATGGCCATGGTGATGGCGCGGGCGCGATCCTCGGAATCTTCCCACTTGATGATCTCTTTATATATGTCGGCGGCTTTGTGGTAGAGGCTGTCTGGTGGCGGGTTATGCCCGGCGAAAAGATACACATCCTCCAATAAAACAACGATTCTTTTCATCCAGTCGTAATTATCGGGTGGCTCGACGCCTGCGGCGAAGGTGTCTGATCTGGGCAGATCGGCGTTGATGCCGAAGGCGATCCAGTCCAGCGGGGTGTTGGTGGCTTGGGCGAGGCGCGCCATGGCTTCTATGGACGGCACAGAGCGGCCATCTACCCATGTTTGGTAGGTTCCCTTAGCCACGCCAGCGGCCTTTGCCGCCTCAGCACGATTTTTGAACTGCTGTTCCAAAACCCGCAATCGATGGGAAAGATTGCTTCGGAACGACGGCAATTCTACGCTCTTTGGCTTATTCATTGCCGTCGTTCCTATAACATATTGTATTGCAATAGTAATTCACGATACCACCACATGTTTAACAAAAATAACGACGGCAATACAATATTGTATTGACCGCATTACTATTGTCGTCTATATTCGCTCATATCAGCAGCGAACATTGCGAAAAAAATCCGGTCTTGCAGGACCGGGGCGAAACAGGAAAAAGCGGGAGACGCAACCATGAAAACCGAGAACTGGAGCCGGGGCAAGATACGATACCACCTTGAACAAAAGGGGTATGCGACTTTGACCGAGATAGACGAGAAATTCGGCCTATCCGTTTCGACTGCCTCTGACGCGATCCGCTACCCCAAACCGAAGGGGGAAGCGGCGATTGCCAAGATCATCGGGGTGCACCCGATGGCGATTTGGCCGCGCCGTTACGATGCCCATGGTGAGCGCCTGAAGCCTCAACCTGTTGCCTCTTATAGCGCACCTCGGGTGGTTGGCAAACGTCTAAAAAACGAGGCGGCTTGAATATGGAAAATATAGATGAATTTCGGGTGTATCTTGCGCGGCGTTTGCGGGTTTTGGAACAACAGTTCAAAAACCGCGCTGAGGCGGCAAAGGCAGCAGGCGTGGTCACAAAAACCTATCAGACATGGGTGTCTGGTCGCTCTATTCCGTCCATAAAGGCCATGGCCAATTTGGCCAAGGCGACAGGGGTATCACTGGACTGGATTGCTTATGGTGAAGGGCAAGGGCCGAGCGGGATTTCTGTTGATGAATGCACTGATTTGAAGATTGCGGAGCTGCGGAGCTGGGCCTTGGTGCCGCTGCACGAGCTGGACCTTTCGGCGCTGTATCGGGCGATGGAGGGCGAGGTGATGCAGCTGAGCTTTATGCTGGGGCAGAGCTATGAGCGGGCGGTGCGGATGCAGGAGGGGCGCGATCATGGGTGATAATATGAAAGTGGTCGAGATTGCGCTTGACGATATCGAGGTGGGCGCGCGGTTGCGGATGCCGGATTTGGTGGCGGTCGAGGGGCTGGCGGCGTCGATTGAAGCGCATGGTTTGATGTCGCCGAGCGAGGTGGTGAAGATCAGTTATCAGGGGCTGAACAAGCTGGCGGGTGATGGCACTTATCAGCTGGTGTGTGGCGGGCACCGATATGCGGCTTTCCGGATGCTGGGGCGGGATGTGATTCCGGCGTTTGTGGTGAAGGGCAGCAAGGACCAGTTGCGGATGCGGGAGATACTGGAGAACGTATCACGCAGCGAGCTGACGAAGCTTGAGCGGGTGGTGTTTACGGCGGAACTGCGCGAGGTGGTCGAGCGGGTATACGGGGATGAAATTGCCGCCCATGGTGGTGACCGGAAGTCGGACGAAAATCAAGTGCGCAAGTTGCGCACTTGGTCTGATCTGGTTGCCGAGCGGACGGGGTGGTCGAAGGATACCACGCGGCGCGCGTGGTCGATTGGCGAGAAAATCAACCCCGAGCTGGCAGCGAAACTGGCGGGCTCGGTGATTGCGGATAACCAGCGGGCGCTGGAGGATTTGGTGAAACTGGCGCTTTCAAATGGTCTGGCGTTCAAGGTGATTGACCAGCTGAACAGTGGTGAGGCCAAGACGGTGAAAGCGGCGCATCTGGTGGTATCCGGCAAGGCGGATACGATGCCTGCCGAGATCAGCGCGCAAGACAAGGTATTGCTGAAACTACAATCGGCTTGGGGCAAGGCAGACCAGAAAACCAAGAATGCGTTTCTGATCATCATCGAGGACGAGATTGATGGGTAAACGCCGCGACCCTCACACGCTGGACCTGTTTGACTGGGAGCCTGAACCGATTGTGGAGGCGTTTGACCCTGCGCGGGTGCGGGCTGCGAGCTTGCGGGCGAAGATTTCGCGGGCGGTATCGGAGGCGATGAAGGATTGCGCGCACAGCCGCGCCGTGGTGGCCGAGCGGATGGGTGAATTCATGGGCGAGCCTGTGTCTGAGCACATGCTGAACGCCTATGCCAGTGAGGCGCGGGAGGATTACTCGATGCCGTTTATCCGGTTGCTGGGGCTGATCCACGCAACGGGGGATATCCGGCTGTTGCAGCTCGGGGCGGAGATGTTTGGTTTTTCGGTGATCGAGGACAAGTTTTTGCCTTGGGTTGATCTGGGGATTGCGGCTGACCGGAAGGAAAGCGTGGTCAAGGATTTTGAATATAAGCGGCGCTTGGCGCGGATGGGAGTGAAGTGATGGCTGGTTCTTATGAGCAATATGAGGAAATGAAGGCGCGTGGGATTGATCTGGCGGATTATGAGCCGGAGCCTGACTGGCATATGTCCTTCAGGGTGCGACTGATTGATATAGTGCTTTGCAGTGGCGACCGAAACAGCCTATTGGCCGCGTCTGGTGTATCTCAATCGACATTCGAGAACTGGATTAAAGGGATATCGTCTCCTTGCGCTTTCAAGGTGGCCAAGATTGCGCATCAGCTGGATGTTTCTATGGATTGGCTGATGTTTGGTGATCGGTTTGACAAGTATATTGTGACCGGAGAATGCGATGAGTGACCTCCTCGACATTCAGGAATGGTGGACGGGGCCGGAGCTGATGGCGGCGAAGCTGCGCCACTTTAGCTACAAGGACCGGCAGGCTAGAAATGTGCTGAAGGGGCTGCGCGGGGAGCGCTCGAAAACGGGTGAGCGCCTTGCGCGGCGGCGGGCGGGATCGCGGAGCCGTGTTTGGGAATATCACAACAGCGTTCTGCCTGTTGAGCTGAAAAACGAAATCATCAAGCGGGCGGTTTTGGCGCTGGGTGATACGCCCGCCAAGCCAAAGCTGCCGCCGCGCAGCCGTGACGAATTCGAGCGGATGCCGCCGAGGGCGCGGGCGGATGCGCATTGGCGGATGCGGGTGTTGATGGCGGTTGTGGCCTATATTGATGCCAAGAACTCGGTTGATATGTCTGTGGGGCTGGCGGCCAAGGATTTTGGCATTAGCAAGGCGTCGATCTACAAATGGCGCAAGATGGTTGCGGGGCTGCCCAGAATTGAATGGCTGCCGAACTTGGCCTCGAATTACAAGGGGAAGGCCGGAAAGCGGGCGGCGTGCACGGGTGAGGCTTGGGAGGCGATCAAGGCGGATTATCTGCGGCTGGAAAAGCCGACCTTTGCCTCTTGCTATCGGCGGCTGGTGCGGATGGCGGGGGCGCATGGCTGGGAGATTCCGAGCGAGCGGGCCTTGTGGGACCGGATGAGCAAAGAGGTGAAGTATTCGACGAAGGTGCTTTATCGCGAGGGCAAGGAAGAGGCGGCGAAGCTTTATCCGGCGCAGAAGCGGGATCGGAGTGTTTACCACGCGCTGGAGGCGCTGAATGCGGACGGGCATACGTTTGATTTCTGGGTGAAG
>WFQA01000269.1 GCA_015487255.1 Paracoccaceae bacterium
AAAGCGCTGCGCCCACGGGCTGGCCCCGCCATGGCGCAAATGGCAAAACCCCGCCAGCATGTTTTGGCTCAGCACCCCGTCATGCCTGCCATCTATTCCGTGGCCGCGCAGCACCTTATAGGCAAAGCGGGTATCCCTGGGCAGGTTATCCACCCGTGCATAATGAAACTCATGCGCCAGCACCTCGCGGCCCGGCGCCCATAAGCCCCCCTCCAGCGCTTGCAGTTTTGTATAGCCCCGCCCCTGCGGGCGGGCATGCATCACCGCATCGCCCATCACCGCGCCGACCATCCGGCGTGTCTCGCCCCGCCATGTCAGGGTTTTGCACAGATACATCAACCCGCCGCATTCGGCATAAACCGGCAGGCCAGTGGCAATCGCGGCCCTGATCTCACCGCGCAGCGTGGCATTGGCCTCCAGCTTTTCCATCTGGGTTTCCGGAAAGCCGCCACCGATCAACAGCCCGTCAACCCTGGGCAGGTGGCTATCCGTGATGGTATTGAAAAACACCAGCTCCGCCCCGGCGGCCTCAAGCGCCTCCAGATCATCAGCGTAATAAAAGCCAAAAGCGGTATCGCGGGCAATGCCGATGCGGATTTTACGGCCGCCATGCAGCGGGGGCAGCGGCGCGGCGGGCAATGGTGGCGCGCTGGCGGCAATCGCACGAATGGCGGCAAGATCAACCGAATCGCTGATAACCTCGCCGATTTGGCCTATTTTGCGGGCAAATTCGCCGCTTTCCGCCGGGGTGGTCAGCCCGAGATGGCGCTCGCCGATCTCAAGCGCCTGATGCCGCCCCACCGCGCCGAGCACCGGAATATCGGTATAGGTTTCAACCGCTGCGCGCAGCTTGCCCTCATGGCGCGGCCCGCCAAGCTTGTTGAGGATCACCCCGGCGATATTCACCTTGGGGTCAAACGCCTGATAGCCCACCAGCAGCGGGGCAATGCCCCTTGTCATGCCGACCGTATCGATCACCAGTATCACCGGCGCTTGCAGCAGCTTGGCCAGGGCGGCATTGCTGTCGCTGCCTTGCACATCCATACCGTCATAAAGCCCTTTATTGGCTTCGATCAGCGCGATATCTCCCTTTGCCCGGCTGCTGAACAGCGCTTGCAGCTCGGCCTTTGGCATGGTGTTGAAATCAAGGTTATAGCAGGGCTGGCCAGAGGCGGCGCTTAGCCACATCGGGTCGATATAATCCGGGCCTTTTTTGAAGCATCGAACATCCTGCGTGGCAGAAAGCGCTTTGGCCAAGCCGGTGGAGAGCACGGTTTTACCCGATGATTTATGCGCCGCCGCAATAAAAAACCGCGCCACGGGCCTAGGCCCTGAGCGGCAGATAGCCGGTGTCGCGGGCATTCCACATCGCCTCGGCCTGCGCCTGTGCGGCGGCGATATCCTCCGCCTTGCCCAGTGATTTCAGCGCAATCGCCAGGGTGCCGGTCACCGAGGCCACCGCATAAGCATTGGCTGAGCGCCCCTGCCAGAGCGCCAGCAGATCGTCGATATCCATCACCTCGTCGGGCGGCTGATGCCCCTCGGGCAGCAGTTGCGGCCAAATCTCGGATTGCATATCCCCCGCGCCAATGGTGCTGCCGACCTGGGTGGGCTTGTTGGGCCGGCGCTCAACCTCGCCGCCCTCGCCGCGAAAGACCGAGGCCACCGGCTGGCCCAGAATACTGGCGGCACCAGCGTGGATATCCATGAAACCACGATGAAAAATCCCCACCAGCATGGTCGGGGCGGCAAACGGGTTGATCATGCGCGAAAAGCTGTGCACCGGCGAGCGCAGGCCCAATAACGGCTTCAGCTCCATCAGCTCCTGTAGCTTGGGCGAAAGCACCGAGAGCGGGGTATAGGCGAAATTGCGCGCCGTGATCTGGGCAGATGCTTCCTCAAGCGAGGCGGCGATCGGAAAGCCCAGCGCGCGCAGCACATCATCGGTATAGACCCGCCCCGGCGTGTGCTCGGATGCGCCATGCATAAAAACCCTGACCCCGTTTTGCGCCAGCAGGATGGCAGAGAGCAGAAAATACGGCAATTGCCGCCGCTTGCCCGCATAAGAGGACCAGTCAAGATCCACCTGCGGTATTTCGGCTGGCAGGTGCAGCACATCGCGGGTGCCAAGGGTGAAACCGGCGATCTCGCTCGGGGCTTCCTCTTTCAGGCGCAGCAGCATCAGAAACGCGCCGATCTGTGCCGGCTCGGCCTCACCGCGCAGGATCATCGCCATCGCCTCGCGTGCCTCGGCAACGCTCAGCGCGCGCTGTTTGGTTTTGCCACGGCCAAGGATGGCAACGAATTTGGCAAACGGGTGTAGGGGCTGTGCCATTGGGGCCTCCGAGATACCGGCCAGATTGGCCGGGGCTGTTTATTCGGTAGCGTTATCAGGCATGATACGCAAGATTTTCATGCCGCCAAGGGCCAGCAGCAATGCCAGCGCCACCCCGCCAATACCAAGGCCAAATTCCAGCATGGTGGGTGTATAGGCATTGATCACCCCGTCGCTAAAACTGCTGCTGACCTCAAAACCGGGGAAAATCTCCAGCGGATAGGCCTGCCCGCCGATGATGATCACATAAAGCTGGGCAAAACCGCCAAGCACGATCATCCCCGCCGCCAGCCCGACCAGCCTGCCGCTCGTTGCCGCTTGCTTTGAAAACAGGATGATCATCGGAATGATGCCACCGATCAGCACCTGCCCGCCCCAAAACAGCAGCGTATAAATGCCGCCCTCCAGCAGGATGAAGCGCTCAACCCCGGCATGCTCGGCCACATAGATCGCCGAAAGGTGCTGCACCGCTGTGAAATAAAGCACCACCGCCACAAATATGCCCAGCAGGCGGGCCTGCCTTGTGCGCAGCGCCACCGGGAATTGCCGGGTGGAAATACCCGTGGTCATGAACATCACCAGCATGAATACCGCCATGCCAAAGGAAAACGACATGGCAATGAACAAAGGCGCCATGATCGCGGCATCATAGGCTTGCCGCGCCACCAGCCAGCCAAAGATCGAGCCGGTGCCGGTGGTTAATGCCAGTCGCCATACAAATGCCAGCATCCCGGCGGATTTTTGCGCGATTTCCGGCACGCCGCGCGCCATCTGGGTATAGAGATAGAGCGCGACAATGCCGATAAACCCCGAATAAAGCAGGATATTCCAGGCAAAAATCGAGGTGAAATTATAGGTATACATGGCCATCACCAGCCGGTCCGGCCGCCCGAGATCAAGCACCAGCACCGCCAGCCCGCCGATCAGCAGCGCCACCGCCAACAGGTTGGAAAGCCGGCCAACGGGTTTGTAATCCTTCTTGCCAAACACCGTGCCGATCGAGGAGATATTCAATGCCCCCGACGCCGCCACAATCAGGAAAATCGCAAATACATGCGGCACCCCCCAGACGATCTGGTTATTCATGCCGGTAACGATATGGCCGTAATGCTCCACATAAAGCACAATGCCGCCCGCCGCCGCCACAAAGGCACCCAGAATAACCACCAAACCCCAGAACCTCGGGGTGAAACGTAGCTCGCGATAACTTGTCCGGTCCATGCTGTCCCCCTAGATATTCTGGTAGCGAACGCCGAGATTAAGCCCCAGATCGGCCCGAAGCTCGACGCTGGCATAGGTGGCAACGGCAATGGCTATTTCTGACTCCGGGTCGTTGAGGTCCCCAAACATCATGGCATTGTTGCCGGTGGCGGTGCAGGCCTCCACACAGGCGGTGGTGCCATCGCCACGATCGATCTTGTGCACACAAAGCGTGCAGCCCTCCACCGTACCAATACCGCGCGGCGCGATGCTTTTCTGGTCACTCACCGGGGCAAAAACAAATGAGCGCGCCTTGAACGGGCAGGCCATCATGCAATAGCGGCAGCCGATACAGGTGTGGCGGTTGACCAGCACAATCCCGTCTTCGCGCTTGAAAGAGGCGCCCGTCGGGCAGACATCCACACAGGGCGGGCTTTCGCAATGCTGGCACATGACCGGCAGCGAATTGGTCCGCCCGGTTTCCTTGTCACGCAGGGTGACCTTGCGGATCCATTGCGGGTCGGTCTCCAGCCCGTTATTCTCCCAACCCAGCTCGGCGGAGCAGGCCGAGACGCAGGCCGAGCAATCCTCCGGGCATTTGGCGGCATCGATCAGCAGGCCCCAGCGCGCGCCGGGCTTCAGCCCGTCGGCCGGCATATCCTCGCCGGCCGCTGCTTTTTTGCCGCCAAAGGCCATAAGCGTAACACCCGGTGCCAGCGTAACAGTGGCCAGCGCCGCACCGGATTTCAGAATATCGCGCCGCGATAGCTCCGCGCCTTTTTCCTTGTGCAGCGGGCTGGTCATTGGGGCGCCTCCTGCAGCGCCGCCAAATCTTCCATATAGTCGCGCCAGCCTTCATCATCAGCGCTATATTGCGGCAGGATCATCGCCACATCCTCTTTGCTCGGCACCGAGGCATGGCAGACAAAACAGCCGATCTCGATCGCCACAAATTGATGGCAGACCTGGCAGGAATTATCCGGCGAACCGGCATCAACCGGCATCGGAACCGGCCCCTGATCCGGGCCATTGACCGCATGGCAAACCACACAGCCGACCAGCGAGGCATCAACATCGCGAATCCCCTCCAGCACCACCAGATCCCGGTCATGGGCCAGCAGGGCGGGGTGGTTGATGCGCCAATATTCATTGCCTTCGGGGTGTGGCTCCCCCAGCGCTTTGGGGATGCTCGGAAACAGCTCCTGAGCATGGGCGGGCGCGATAGCCAGTGCCAGCACGGCCAGTAGCGATGTCAGCAGGTTTTTCATGCTCAGCCCCCCAACCCCATCTGGATATAGCCCGTCGGGCAGACATCGGCGCAGATATGGCAGCCGATGCATTTGCTATAATCGGTTTCCACATAGCGCCCGATGGTGCGCTCACTTTTCTTCACCCGCGAAACCGCATCCTGCGGGCAATAGATCACGCAGTTGTCGCACTCAAAACACATGCCGCAAGACATGCAGCGCTCGCCTTCCTTTTGCGCCTGCTCTTCTGAATAAGCGATGATACGCTCTTCGAAATTGCCCAGCACGTCATCACCCTCGATATGCACCTCGTCGCGCACCTCGCGGGCAACATAGGGGAAATGGCCCTTGAACAGCTCGGTGTGCTTGACGATCTGACCGTCTGAGCGGTCTTCATAATTGTGCACGGCATAGGCGCTTTTATCGGTACCACGGGTTTCACCGGGGTGCTCGAAAGGGGCCGGGTCATGGCCGCGCTGGTGCAGCTCTTCCAGCAGGTTGAAGCTGGCAATATCGATTTTCGGGCGCTTGGCGATATTGCCGTCATCAAGATAATCCGCAATGGTTTCCGCCGCCACCCGCCCGTGGCCGATGGCGGTGGTCAGCAGGTGGGGTTTCAATATATCTCCACCGGCGAAGTGCTTGTCTTTACCCTTCACCTTGTAGCCCGGTTCGATGTCGATAAACCCACGGCCGTTATCCAGCCCGTCAATCCCCTCGAAATCACCAGCCTGACCGATGGCGGCGATGATGATATCGGCCTCCAGCACAAATTCGGTGCCTTCAACCGGCTCGGGGGCATTGCCCTTCATCACGCATTCACACATGCGCAACCCGGTGGCCTTGCCCGAGGCATCCTTGATCACCTCAAGCGGCATGACCGAGCCTTTGATCTCCACACCTTCACGCTTGGCATCCTCGCGCTCGTGCTCGGCGGCGGTCATCTGCTCGACCGGGAAAAGCGAGGTCAGGGTGGCGTGCATGCCTTCGCGGGCGATCACCCCGGCCGCATCCTTGGCGGTGAAATCGATCACCGTGCCATCGGCATGTTCGGTTTTGGCCACATTGGTCACATGGCCCAGGCGCCGTGCCACCGAGGCGACGTCAATCGAGGTATCACCACCGCCAACAACCACAATGCGCTTGGCGGTGCCAACCACCCAGCCTTTGTTGAACGCATCAAGAAACTCGACCCCGTCGATGCAGTTTTCGGTGCCATCCCAGCCCGGAATCGGCAG
Organism: Paracoccaceae bacterium; assembly: GCA_015487255.1. Lineage (GTDB taxonomy): Bacteria > Pseudomonadota > Alphaproteobacteria > Rhodobacterales > Rhodobacteraceae > UBA3077. Next base: position 6,021 of record WFQA01000269.1, read on the forward strand.
CGGGCGGCCTTTTTGCGCGCCGAGCGCCCAGAAGATGGCGTCATAACCTTCTTCCAGCTCGGCCACGCTGACATCGCTGCCAACACGGGTGTTAAGGCGCACCTCAACCCCCATATCGATGATCCGGTTGATCTCGGTATCAAGCATGCCGCGCGGGGTGCGGTAGCCCGGAATACCGTAGCGCATCATGCCGCCAAGCTTGCCGTTGGCCTCAAAAACCGTAACCGCGTGGCCATCCCGCCGCATGAAATATGCCGCCGCCAGCCCGGCCGGGCCGCCGCCGATCACCGCGATTTTAAAGCCGGTATCAGCGCCTACTTCAGCGAGCTTCACGCCATGCTCATTGGCCCAGTCACCGACATATTGCTCAACCGCGTTGATGCCAACGTAATCATCCACCTCGTTGCGGTTGCAGCCGCTTTCACACGGTGCCGGGCAAACCCGCCCCATTGAAGCCGGAAACGGGTTGGCCTCACTCATTTTGTGAAAGGCATATTCCTGCCAGGCCTGCCCCTCAACGGGCGGTTTATCCATGCCGCGGGCAATGGCGAGCCAGCCGCGAATATCATGCCCCGAAGGGCAGGAGCCGGAGCAGGGCGCGGTTTTATGCACATAGGTCGGGCATTTATAGGAGGTGTCCTGCTGGAAGATCTTCTCTTCCAGATCCCAATCGTCAGGGGTTTCGCCCTCTTCATAGCGCCGGAATGTGTGCTGGTGATCATTCATGGGGTTTCCTCCGCTGTAGCCGTTTCGGCCTCTGTTTCCTGCCCGTCAAGGATGACGGCATTGGCGACCAACTGGTGCACCGACATCACATTATCCATCTCGTAACCAAATTTCGGCATCACCTTGGAAAACTGGGTTTTGCATATGGCGCAGATCGCCGCCATATGGGTAACGCCGTGATCCTCGCTCACCTGCTGAAGCGCGGTCATCCGCGGCTTGGCGCCCTTGATGCGCAGGTCCATCAGATCGTCGGTCAGCAAGCCGCCACCGCCACCACAGCAAAAGGTGTTTTCGCGGATGGTGTCGCGCTCCATGTCATAAAAATTGTTGCAAACCGCCTTGATGACCGCGCGTGGAACATCAAACTGCCCACCCTCTTTGCGACCCATCGCCGAGCCGCGCGCCACGTTGCAGCTATCATGATAGGTCATGACAAACTCGTCGTTCCTGGATTTGTCGATCTTCAGGTTCCCGCTCTCGATTTCATCCAGTGTGAACTCAAGAATATGCTGTGGGATCGGGTAATTCTGGTCAAGAAAATCAAACGGCCCGGCCAGGGTGTTGAGAAAACTGTATGCCACCCGCCACGCATGGCCACATTCGCCAAACACAATCCGCTTGACGCCGAGATCCTTGGCCGCCTGCCGGATGCGCCAACTGACCTCGCGCATGTTTTCATAAGAGCCGATGAACATGCCAAAATTGGCCGCCTCGGAGGCATAGGAGCTGATGGTCCAACTCACGCCCGCCGAATGAAACACCTTGGCATAGCCCAGCAGGCCATCAATATGCGGCTCGGCGAAAAAATCAGCCGAAGGGGTGATCAGCAGGATATCCGCGCCCTTCACATCCAGCGGGATCTTGACCGCAATGCCGGTTTCATCCTCGAGATCTTCTTCGAGGTCTTCCAGTGTTGCGGCCAGTGCCTTGGGATTCAGCCCAAGGTTATTGCCGGTCTTTTTCAGCTTGGCGATGATCTCGTTGCAGTATTTCTGCCCCACACCGACACTATCGAGAATCTCCCGCGCCGCCATGGATATCTCGGCGGTATCAATACCGTAAGGGCAGGCAACCGCGCAGCGGCGGCATTGCGAGCATTGGTGGTAATAGGTATACCATTCATCAAGCACGTCTTTGGTCAGATCACGCGCGCCAACCAGCCACGGGAAGTATTTGCCGGCAAAGGTATAATAGCGGCGATAGACCGAGCGCAGCAGGTCCTGCCGTGCCACCGGCATGTTTTTCGGGTCTCCGGTGCCCAGAAAGTAATGGCATTTATCGGTGCAGGCACCGCATTTCACGCAGGTATCGAGGTAAACCTTGAAAGCGCGGTTATTGGCGGCCAGCTCACCCATTTTGGCAATGGCGACCTCTTGCCAGTTATCCAGCAGCTCACCGGGAAAGCCCAGCGGCTCGTTATGCTCGGGGGCGGCGGCAAAAGTATTGGTGTCCATCATCGCGCCACACTCGATGGCGGGGATCTTCAGCGGGTCACCCACGAATTTCGGGCCGCCTTCTGCGTTCATGTCAAGTGATGCCATCGTTCAGCCCTCCTCTTTTTTGGGAATGCCCTCGGGCAATGGCGGCAGGTTGCGCGCCCATTTTGAAATATGGCGCTTTTCGCGGGCATTATCGACCTGGGTGCGGCTCGGGGCAAAGAACATGCCCGGGGCGTGCATCAGCTTGGAAATGGGGAAAATGATCATCAGCAGCGCCACCAGCCCAAGATGAGTGAGCAGGATAGGGTCGAGCGGCAGCTCACCGATCTGAAAGCGAAACAAGCCAAGGAAATAGGATTTGACCGCGATCACATCGGTGCGGGTGACATAGGTCATCAAAGTGCCCGAACCGGCGATGGCCAGTAAAAGCACCAGCATCAGATGGTCAGACGGGTTGGAGATATAGCGGATGCGCTGCTGGAATATCCGCCGCGCCCAAAGCCCCAGCAGCCCGGCCAGCATCACAAAGGCCATCAGGCGGCCAATCGGTTGCAACAGATCAACCCACCACCAGACCGGCTGGGTGAAATAGCGCAGGTGGCGCAAGAGCACGATCAGCATGCCCCAGTGGAACAGCACCGCAAATATCCAGATCCATTTGTTGGACCTGAACAGGCTTTCAAAAAAGATAACCTCGCGAAACATGCGCAACACCACGCCACGCCTGGTGCGCGGGGCAGGGGAGACAACGATCTTGAGAGGCACAGGCGTTGTGGCGTATTTCCACACCTTCATCCCGACGCCAACCACCAACAGCAAGGTGGCAACATAGAACAGCACTGCATATACCGTGGCGATCACGATAGCCCTCCCTTTGTTGCGGGTCTGGCCCCCTTCTCTCCCGAGCCAGCCCCGCTATGATTTTCCTAACCCCTGGCGGCTTATACGCAGCCGGTTGGCTTGGGCAGGCCAGCGATTTTACACGCCTGCTTGGCCGGGCCATAAGGAAACAACTCATACATGTATTTGTTGTTGCCCACTTCCGGCCCCATGGATTTTTTGATCGACTTGATCAATACCCGCACCGCAGGCGCGATCTGGTATTCCTCGTAATAGTCGCGCAAAAAGTTGACCACCGCCCAGTGCTCTTCACCCATTTCGATTTCTTCTGCATCGGCGATCACATCCGCGAGTTCCTTGCTCCAGTCGGAGAGGTTGGTGATGTAGCCTTCTTCATCATGCTCAACCGTTGTGCCGTTTACATCATATGCCATATTATATTTCCTTTCATGCCCCGCAGGGCGTTACAGCCAGTTTTGAACGCGGTCACAGCTTGCCGCCATGTCCACAAATCCCTCGTAATCAACCGAAGTGAAACCCCCGGCCATGCGCGCCGCATCAATGCCGCGCGCCTTCATATCCGCCCCAAGCACAAAGAGCTTAACATTTGCGCCCATGCCGGCCACAACCTCGCTCATCGCATTGCCTGACATCGCGCCATAAACCCCATCCTCAATCAGCAGCACACTATCGCCGGCTTTGGCATGGCCAAGGCAGGAAATCAGCGTCTGGTTCTGAAACGGAGATTTGTTAACCGTGTGTAGAGTAGCCATTCTTCCCCCTAAAAGCTCAATATGACATCTTGGTCAGCCATCACTTCACCCATCCGGGCGCGCGAGACCACGATGATCGAGGGTTTTTCCGCGTAATCATCATCCTCGTCCTCATACTGGATATCCTGCAGGTCATCCAGCGTCAGGCCGCGCTCGTCCAGCGATTCCTGCTCGACATAAAGCTTGGTGACCTCGTAATCGCCCAAAGCCCGGAAAGTGGGCGAAAAATTCTTCAGCCCGGTTTCCTTGGTATCCTGCCCCTTGGTGAGCTGAAAAACCCCGTCATCCAGAAAGGCCAATGAGACATCCTGATCAAAAGCCGCCCCGATCAGCACCACTTCCAGCGCTTCTTGCGCGTAAATCGTGCCGTAAGGTGCTTTGCGGTTCACATAGAGGAATTTTTTTATAACTTCGCTCATATTACCCTCCTAATCACCAAAGGTGATCGTGCGATCAGCCTGAATGCCCATTTCGATCAACTGGCCAAGGCCCGAAATCCGAAACCCTTCGGCAATGTTATGGGCATCCTTGCCCTGGCGCTGCATTTCGTTTTCATCCAGCAGGCCACGGCGCTGGGCAGCGGCGATGCAGATCACCAGATCAAGCCCGTGCTCAGCCGCAAGCGCTGACCATTGCTCTTGTATCTGCCGGTCATCTTGTGGCGGAACCGAAAGCCGCGTGCCGACATTCACCCCGTCATGATAGAAAAACACCCGGGCAACCTCGTGGCCTTTGGCCAGGGCGGCTTTGACAAAATTATAGGCCGAATCAGAGGCCTGGTGCGTGTAAGGCCCCTCATTGACAACAATTCCAAACTTCATCATCCGCTCCTAAAAATGCACATGCGCCGAGGTGTTCATGGTTTTGCGCGCGCCGGTCCATGTGTCGATATGGTGCTTGGTGAAGGCCAGTTCGGTCATCTCAAAGAACCGGCTCCAGCCGATGCGCTCGATCCACTCACCCATGCGCTCCCAATGTTTGGCGTCTTTTTTATAGGCTTTCACGATTTTCATGACCACCGCATTCACCTCGGGCCAATGGGGGGCATTGTTGGGCAGATTGGCCACAACCAGCTTGTGAAAGGTGGGTTTGGAGCGGGCATTGGAATGCTTGCCACCAACCCAGATGGCGATCTTGGTGCTGTCATCCCCATTGATCTGCATCGGCGGGCAGGGCGGGTAGCAGGCCCCGCAGCAGACGCATTTTTTCTCGTCAATCTCCAGAGATGGCTTGCCGTCAACCATCGCCGGGCGAATCGCCGCCACCGGGCAGCGGGCGACAACAGCCGGGCGCTCACAGACATTGGCCACCAGATCATGGTTGATTTTCGGTGGCTTGGTATATTGCACATTGATCGCGATATCACCCTGCCCACCGCAGTTGATCTGGCAGCAAGAAGTGGTGATCCGCACCCGGTTGGGCATTTCCTCCTTGATGAACTCGCTGTGCAGCATGTCCATCAACCCCTTCACAACCCCCGAGGCATCGGTGCCCGGAATATCGCAATGCAACCAGCCCTGCGTGTGGCTGATCATCGAAACCGACGCGCCGGTGCCCCCCACGGGGAAGCCGTTGCTGGAAAGCTCCTCGATCAGCGGGGCAACCTTGGCTTCATCCGCCACCATATATTCGATATTGGAGCGCGTGGTGAAGCGCACATAACCGTCAGCGTAATTGTCGCCAATATCACACAGCTTGCGGATGGTATAGACATCCATCTGGCGTTGCGTGCCGGCGCGCACGGTAAACAGCTCGTCACCCGATTTGGACACATGGCGCAAAACCCCGGCGCGCGGGCGGTCGTGATAATCCCACTGGCCGTAGTTTTTGACGCTCACCGGGTGCATGAAGGGCTTCGGGTCTGGCACCCCGACCTCATCTGGCATGCGTGGCTTGGCTTTCATCTCGTTCATATTTTCTCTCCCTTTCCGCCGGGCTGGCCCGGGCGGCTATATTCTCTTCGGGGTATCAGCCCCGCCAATCGCTCAGCTATCCACAACCAGGCCAGCCTCAGCCGCCTTGCGCTCAAACCATTTTGCCGATTCCTCGTCAAAATCATCGGTGCGCACATAAGACGAGGTGCGCGGATGATTGACCATGTTCGGATCCGCCGGAATATCCAGCGCCTCAAGGAAAGCAGGCACGCCGATGCGGTCAATACATTCACCAATGCGCTCATGCTCCAGCGCGTTATCCGCGAAAAACTCCATCACCTCTTCGGCAAACTCTTCCAACGCCTCGAAATCTTCCTCGGTTTCGAGCTTGATGAAAGGTTTGATCATGGTGCCCATCAGGTCTCCCACTTTCAGCGAGCGTTTGCCGCCGATCATGATGCTTGCGCCACGGTCATCACCGGGGCTGAGCGCCTTGGTCATCACATTGATACAGTGCATGCAGCGCACACAAGAGGCGTTGTCGATCTCCATCGTATCATCGTCATTGAGCGAGATCGCCCGGGTCGGGCACATGGAAACCACGGTATCGATGGTGTATTTCCGGCCCTTTTCAGCGATATGCTCCTTGACCTTCTCCTGATTGATCTTGATGTCATCACGCCAGGTGCCGATCACGGCAAAGTCGGCGCGGTGGATGGCATTCACACAATCATTGCCACAGCCCGAGAACTTGAACTTGAACTTGTAGGGCATGGAAGGGCGGTGCATTTCATCGAGCAGGCGGTTGATGATGCCGCGATGCGCCTTCACCCCGTCATAGCAGCTCTGCTCGCAGCGGGCATGGCCAACGCAAGACATCGCGGTGCGCAAGGCCGGGCCAGCGCCGCCAAGGTCAAACCCGATTTCATTAAGCTCGTCAAAGGCGATCTGGGCATTTTCAGAGGTGCAGCCCTGAAACATGATATCACCGGACTGGCCGTGAAAGGCGATCAGGCCGGAGCCGTGCTTCTCCCAGATATCACAAAGCTGGCGCAACAGGTCGGTGGTATAGTGATTGCCCGCCGGCGGCATGACCCGCAATGTGTGGAATTCTTTTGATTCGGGGTAATCCGCCGCCACTTCGGAAAAGCGCGGGATGATACCACCCCCATAGCCAAGAACGGAAAGCGTGCCGCCCTTCCAGTAACCACGGCGGTTTTCGTAAGAGTGGTTGAGTTGGCCGAGAAGGTCGTTCATCATCGGCGCATATTGCGCGCCTTGTGTATCGCGCAGCCGCTTCAGGCCGGTTACAAAGCTGGGCCAGGGGCCGTCTTCGAGCTGGTCGAGCATTGGGGTTGGCTTGACCGAGCCACGCTCGCCATCATCTACGTTATCGCCATCTTTCATCGCAATCTCTCCCTTGCGCTAGCATCTTCTTTTGCACCTGGCTTCACAGCTCTTGACCGGCTGCTTGCTCCTCCAACCATAACATATTCCCTGACAAAAAGAGAAAACCGATGGAGATATGGAAAACCATTTGCTTGTGTTCACCTTAAATCTATATATTACAATAATGGAATGTAAAGCAAAAGATCGAGCCGCCTGCAATCATCGCTTGAAAAACCCGGGTATTACACTTGTCTAAATACGCATATATAAAGAAATAATGACCAATAGCACAGGAATCGGGGGCGATATGTCGCAATCCAGTCAGGCGTTTGACCTGCAAAACCAGGCCGCCTATCAGGCATGGCGCCAGCACCGGCTGGCACATGCACCCCGGGCCGGCATGGCCCCGGTGCTGGCGGTGGCTGAGCTGCCCCGGCCCACAGAATCAGAGAAAGCCGCGATTCTGGCCCAGGTTGCCCAGGCAAGCTTCGCCATCTATCAAGCACAAAATTTCAGCCCGGATACCGCCGCAATCGGCGCTGAACTGCGCGCCTTTACCGATGCTTTTGGCCTGCATATCGCTGAGGCCCACCGCTCGGCAGGCGATAACGGCGTGGTGGCGCTCAGGGTTTCGATGGCCGAGCATCAGCGCGGCTTTATCCCCTATTCGCGCCAGGCGATGAACTGGCACACCGATGGCTATTATAATGGCAAAGCCGACACCATCCGCGCCTTTGTGCTGCACTGTGTGCGCCAGGCCAATATTGGCGGCCAGAGCCAGATCATCGATAACGAGATCGCCTATATCCGCCTGCGCGATGAAAGCCCGGAGGCGGTGGCGCTGCTGATGGACCGGGGCGCCATGACCATCCCCGAATCACCCGAGGCTGATGGCTCCGTGCGCCCGACCAGCACCGGCCCGGTGTTTTTTGTGGAGGCTGGCAGGCTGATCATGCGCTACACCGCCCGCACCCGCTCGATAAGCTGGAAAAACGAGGCCACCCGCAAGGCCGCAGCCCTGCTGCAACATCTGCTGGAAAACGAGCGCGACTATCTGCACACTCTTACTTTGCGGCCCGGTCAGGGTATACTGAACAACAACACCTTGCATAACCGGACCGCCTTTGACCCGGATGCAAAAACCGGCGCCAGCCAACGCATGCTTTACCGCATCCGGTTTCATAACAGAATTGAGGGAGTACCCCATGGCAAAACTCAGTGATCTGATCATCAGCCACCCCGAGGTGGACAGCTTTGACGAGTTGAAACGCCTCGTCGCCCATGCTGGCGAATCGGGAGAGATGTTTATGGAGTTTGACGTAAAACCAGATTACCGCAACACCCCGAAAAAATGGGAATGGGTGCTGGAAGCGGCCTTCACAAGGGGGGTGCATTATGGGGATTGAGGACATGACCCTGATCG
>WFQA01000270.1 GCA_015487255.1 Paracoccaceae bacterium
GTGGGTGACCAGCTCGAGCCGCCACATCTGGACCCGACAGCCGGGGCCGCCGGGGCGATCGACAGTGTGGTCTACAGCAATATCTATGAAGGGCTGACCCGCTTTGCCCCGGATGGATCCGTCACCCCCGGGCTGGCCAAAAGCTGGGAGATTTCCGCTGACGGGCTGACCTATACCTTCACCCTGCAAGAGGGGGTGAAATTCCATGACGGTTCGGATATGACCGCCTCGGATGTGGTCTGGTCGCTCAACCGCGCCCGGGCCGAGGATAGCGTGAATGCGCAAAAGGGGCTGTTTGCCGGTATTACCGGGGTCAGCGCGCCTGATGACAGCACCGTGGTGGTCACGCTTGCTGCCCCCAATGGCAATTTTTTGTTCAACATGGCCTGGGGGGATGCGGTGATCCTGAATGAGGGGGATGATGTGGAGGCGCTGAAATCCGCCCCCAACGGCACCGGGGCGTTTGTGTTTTCCAACTGGGTGCAGGGCGATAGCATAACCATTGTGCGCAACGATAATTATTGGGGTGAACCCGCCAGGCTGGAAAGCGCCACCTTCAAATATATCGCTGACCCGACCGCCGCTTTTGCTGCGGTGATGGCGGGCGATGTGGACGCCTTCCCGACCTTTCCGGCTCCGGAGAACCTGCCGCAATTCGAGGCCGACCCGCGCTTCAGTGTGATCGTCGGCTCGACCGAGGGCGAGACGATTTTGGCCACCAACAACAAAATGCCGCCCTTTGACAACCTGCTGGTGCGCCAAGCACTGGCCCATGCCATTGACCGCAACGCCATCATCGATGGTGCGATGTTTGGCTATGGCACCCCGATCGGCACCCATTTTGCCCCGCATAACCCCGCCTATGTCGACCTGACGGCGCAAAGCAATTATGACCCGGAACTGGCGCGCCAGCTTCTGGCCGAGGCGGGCTACCCTGACGGGTTCACCACCACCCTCAAACTGCCGCCCCCCTCTTATGCGCGCCGCGGCGGGGAGATCATCGCCGCCCAGCTTCGCGCCGTGGGCATCGAGACCGAAGTGACCAACCTCGAATGGGGGCAATGGCTGGAGGAGGTTTTCAAGGGTAAGGATTTTGGCCTGACGATTGTCAGCCATACCGAGCCGATGGATATCGGGATTTACGCCAACCCGGATTATTACTTCCAGTATGACAACCCGGATTTTCAGGCCCTGATGGAGCGGCTCAACGCCGAGACGGACCCTGCCGCGCGCACCGCGCTGTTGCAGGATGCCCAGCGCATGATCGCGGATGATTATGTCAACGGCTATCTGTTTCAGCTGGCCAAAACCGGGGTGGCCAATGCGGATATTCGCGGGCTGTGGGAAAACGCGCCAACCCAGGCAACCGACCTGACAGCGGTTTACTGGGCGCATTAAAGCAACCGGCCCGCGCCACGCTGCGCGGGCCATACGGGAACCCAAATGCTGCGCTTCACCCTCAAACGCCTGTTTTCGCTTGCTTTGAGCCTGATCGCGGCTTCGGTGGTGATCTTCTTTGGCATAGAGATCATCCCCGGTGATGCGGCGCGGCTGATGCTGGGGATCAATGCCACGCAAGATGCGGTGGATGCCCTGCGGGTGCAGCTTGGCCTCGACCAGAGCATGGTTGCGCGTTATTTTGACTGGGCCTCGGGCCTGCTGCGCGGGGATTTTGGCACCTCTTACACCTACCGCGTGCCGGTGGCGGAGATGATGCAGGGGCGGGTCTGGGTTTCGTTGCCGCTGGCGCTGTATGCGCTGCTGCTCTCGACCCTGATCGCCTTTCCCATTGGCATTATCGCTGCCGCCAGGCGCGGCTCCTGGGCGGATTGGCTGGTGATGGGGGGCACCCAGCTTGGGGTGGCGATTCCGAATTTCTGGTTTGCGATGATCATGGTGCAGATATTGGCGCTGAAATACCAGTTTTTCACCGCTGGCGGGTTTCCGGGCTGGGAGGACCCGGCGCTGGCGCTGAAGGCGCTGACCCTGCCCGCCTTTGCGCTGGCCTTGCCGCAGGCGTCGATATTGGCCCGGGTGATGCGCTCGTCTTTGCTTGATACGCTGAGCGAGGATTTCATGCGCACCGCGCGGGCCAAGGGGCGCAGCCGGCGCGGGGCGCTGGTCAACCATGCGCTGCGCAATGCGATGATCCCGGTGCTGACCATCATCGGGCTGCAATTCTCGTTTCTGATTGCCGGGGCGATCATCATCGAGCGGATATTCTTTTTGCCCGGTCTGGGCAGCATGATCTTTACCGCCATCCGCCAGCGCGATCTCATTGTGGTGGAAAGCGCGGTGATGCTGCTGGTTTTTGCGGTGATCATCGTGACCTTTCTGGTGGATATCACCTATGCGCTGGTGGACCCCCGCCTGAGGCGGCGCCGATGAAAGCGCTGCTCAAAATGCCGGGGTTTGCCATTGGTTTCATCATGGCCTTTGCTTTTGTGCTGGCGGCCCTCATCTCGTTTTTCTGGCTGCCTTACGCGGTGGACGGGGTTGATATTGCCAATAAAATGCAAGCCCCGAGCTGGAGCAACTGGTTTGGCACCGATCAATATGGCCGTGATATCCTGTCGATGATCATGATGGGCGGGCGCACCTCGATCGCGGTGGCGATCGTGGCGGTGGGCATCGGGGTTGGGCTGGGGGTGCCTTTGGGGCTGGCAGCGGCGGCGCGCAAGGGTGGGCTGCTGGACGAGATCATCATGCGCGGCAATGACCTGATTTTTGCCTTTCCCGCGCTGCTTATCGCCATTTTGATCACGGCGGTGCTTGGGGCCTCGGCGCTGAACGCCATTATTGCCATCGGCATTTTTAACATCCCGGTTTTTGCCCGGTTGAGCCGGGGGGCGGCGCTCAGCCTCTGGACGCGGGATTTTGTGCTGGCGGCGCGGGTGGCGGGCAAGGGCCGGGTGCGGATAAGCTTTGAGCATATCCTGCCCAATATCACCAACCTGCTGATCGTGCAGGGCACGATCCAGTTCAGCCTCGGGATACTGGCGGAGGCGGCGCTTTCCTATATCGGCCTTGGCGCGCAACCGCCGATTCCAAGCTGGGGGCGGATGCTGGCCGACAGCCAGACGCTGGTTTCCCTCGCGCCGCATCTGGCGTTGTTTCCCGGTGCGGCGATTGTGCTGACCGTACTGGGGCTGAACCTGATGGGCGATGCCCTGCGCGACCACTTTGACCCGAAAACAAGGCGGGAGCGGCAATGAACCTGCTGGAGATAGAGGGGCTGAAGCTCAACATCGGCGCGGCGGAGATTCTGCATGATGTGTCGCTTGATGTGAAGAGGGGCGAGATCACGGCGGTGATCGGTGAAAGCGGCTCGGGCAAATCGATGACCGCTTATTGTGTCAACCAGCTATTGCCGCGCGGGGCGGTTGCGGCGGGGCATTTGCGCTTTGATGGGCAGGATATGCTGGGCCTTGACGAGGCGGCGCTTTGCCGGATTCGCGGGCGCGATATCGGCATGGTGTTTCAGGAGCCGATGAGCGCGCTCAACCCGGTGCAGACCATTGGCGCGCAGGTGGCCGAAACCGTGCTGATCCACCGCGCGGCGGGCAAGGCCGAGGCGATGGCGATTGCCCGCGAGACCCTCAACCGCGTTGGCCTGCCCGAGGCGGCGTTTCCGCTCGGCCGCTACCCGCACGAGCTTTCCGGCGGGCAGCGCCAGCGGGTGGTGATCGCCATGGCGATTGCGCTGCGCCCCAGGCTGCTGATCGCCGACGAGCCGACCACGGCGCTGGATGTGACCACGCAGGCGCAAATCTTAACGCTGCTCAAACGCCTGGTTGCCGAGGATGGCATGGGGCTGCTGCTGATCAGCCATGATCTGGGCGTGGTGGCGGATGTGGCGGACCGGATTGTGATCATGCGCAAGGGCGCGGTGGTGGAGCAGGGCAGCCGCGAAGAGATTTTTGCCCATATGCGCCACCCCTATACCCGGATGCTGTTCGAGGCCTCCAGCCATGTGCCCGCGCGCCGGGCCGGGGCCAAGGATGTGCCGATACTGGAGGTGCGCGGGCTGGTGCGCGACTACACCCTGCCCAAGGCCTCATTCTTTGGCCATGCCCCGAAATTTCGGGCGGTGAGCGGGGTGAGTTTTGCGCTGAAAAAAGGCGAGAGCCTTGGGCTGGTCGGGGAGAGCGGTTGTGGCAAATCCACCCTGACGCGGGCGATCCTCGGGCTGGAGGCGGCGCAGGGGGGCAGTATTTTGATCAATGGGCAGGAGGTGCGGGCCGGGCATCTGGTGCCGCGCCATCTGCGGCGCAACATGCAGGTGGTGTTTCAGGACCCTTACGGCAGTTTCAACCCCCGCCACAAGGTGGCGCGGCTGGTGGCGGAGCCGTTTCACCTGCTCGATGATGCGCCAAAGGGCGCGGCGCGAAGCGAAGCGGTGGTGATGGCGCTGGAGGCGGTGGGGATGGTTGCGGCGGATGCCGATAAATACATCCACGAGTTTTCCGGCGGGCAGCGCCAGCGCATTGCCATTGCGCGGGCGTTGATCATCAGGCCCGAACTGATTATTCTGGACGAGGCGGTCTCGGCGCTTGATGTTTCCATCCGGGCGCAGATACTCGACCTGCTGGCGGCGCTTTCGGAGCGGTTTGGCCTGTCTTACCTGTTTATCAGCCATGATCTGAGCGTGGTGCGCGCCATTACCGACCGGGTGCTGGTGATGCGGGCGGGCGAGATCGTGGAAGAAGGACTGACGGAAGAGGTTTTTAACAACCCGACCCACCCCTATACGCGCGCGCTGATAGATGCCGCGCCAAAGCTTGAGGAGCTGATGCAATGAGCAAGACATGGTTTGACACCGGCAAATGCCTGATTGGCGGCAAATGGCTGGCCCCCGCGGGCGGTGAAACCCTGCGGCTGGAAAACCCCTCCACCGGGGAAGAGCTGGCGCGGATTGCGCGCGGGCGGCAGGGGGATATCGATATGGCGGTGGCAGCCGCCGAGGGTGCGCTGGAGGGTGATTGGGGTGCCATGGCGGCGGCTGAACGTGGGCGCGTGCTGCAGCGTATGTCTGCCGCCGTGCTTGACAAAGTGGAACACTTGGCCGCGTTGGAGGCGGCGGATGTGGGTAAGCCGCTGAAGCAGGCCCGCGCTGATGCTCTGGCGCTGGCGCGGTATCTGGAATTTTATGCCGGGGCTTGTGACAAGCTGCACGGGCAGACCATCCCCTATCTGGCGGGTTATACGGTTTATACCCTGCGCGAGCCGCACGGGGTGACCGGGCA
>WFQA01000271.1 GCA_015487255.1 Paracoccaceae bacterium
TAGTTGTTATAACCATCCGCGCCACCGCCTATTACCAATTCCCCCTTGTCGGACTGGCTGATATAGCCATGCACGGTATTGGCCATCACCACCACATCAAGGCAGGGTTTGACCGGCTCGCTGACCAGCGCCTGCAGCGAAACCGACTCGACCGGCAGCCGAAACCCCGCCATTTCGGCCAGCACGCCCGAATGCCCGGCCACCACCAGCCCGAGCTTTTGGCACGCCACATCACCGCGCGTGGTCCGCACCCCGCGCACCTGCCCGTTTGACTGCATGATTCCGGTCACTTCGGTCTGCTGGATGATATCCACCCCCAGCTTCGAGGCTGCGCGCGCATAGCCCCAGGCCACGGCATCATGGCGCGCGGTGCCGCCACGGGGCTGCCAGAGCGCGCCAAGCACAGGGTAGCGCGGGCCACCCAGCTCGATCATAGGCACCCTGGCCTTTACCTGCGCTGGCGTCAGCATCTCGGTCTGCACCCCCTGAATCGCATTGGCATGGGTAATGCGCCCAAACCCCCGCAACTCGTGCTCGGTCTGGGCCAGCATCATCACCCCGCGCGGGCTGAACATGATGTTGTAGTTCAACTCGGCACTCAGCCCCTCATAAAGCCCGCGCGCCTTTTCATAGATCGCCGCACTTTCATCCTGCAAATAATTCGAACGGATGATGGTGGTGTTACGCCCGGTATTGCCCCCGCCAAGCCAGCCCTTTTCCAGCACTGCAATATCGGTAATGCCGTGGTTCCTTGCCAGATAATAGGCCGTGGCCAGCCCGTGCCCCCCTGCTCCGACGATCACCACCTGATAGGCTTTTTTCAACTCTGGCGAGCGCCACGCCCGCTTCCATCCACTATGATGACGCATCGCCTCCCGCGCTATGGCAAAACCCGAGTATTCTTTCATGATCCGGCTCCGGTTATCACGGTGATGTGAGTGTAATACCCGCAAATCCATCTATATGCAAAGCCTGTAACCGGCGCTGCCTGCCTGGTTCGCGACATTTGCGCACCCACCCGCCCTTTGGGGTGATCAGCCGTTGCGTAATGTTGCCAAGCCAGCGTATTCTGCGCCCGACTAAAGCAAAAGGTGGCAAAAAATGGCTTTCTGGATTCCGGCAATTTTGGCAACAATTATCGTGATTGGCTGGATGTTGTGGCCACTGTTGCGGCGCGAGAAAGACACGCCTGCCAGCGCCAGCTATGACATGCAGGTTTTCAAGGACCAACTCAAGGAAATCAAAGCCGACGAGGCGCGCGGAGTGATCTCCGCCACGGAGGCCCAGCGGGTGCGCACCGAGGTCTCCCGCCGCCTGCTCGCCGCCGCCAAACTGGCCGAGGCCGAGCCGCCCATCCCCAATGCCCCGGGCAGCACCACTATTGGCCTGGCTGCTGTTATCTCGCTGTCGATAGTGCTTGGCGGGGTCGGGCTTTATTTCAGCTATGGCGCGCCGGGCTATCGAGACCTGCCGCAAAGCGAAAACCTCGCGCGGCGAGCTGCCGCCAATGATAACCGGCCCTCGCAGACCGAAGCGGAAGAATTTATTGCCGCGCGCCAGCCGGAGGAAAACTCTGCCCGGCCCGATGTGGAAAACCCGAATCAAAACCGCGATGACCAGTTGATCGAGCAGCTTATAACTGTGCTGCAAGACCGCCCGGATGACCTTGAGGGTTACCGGATGCTGACCCGCGCCCTGGCCTCTTCCGGGCGGATGATCGAAGCCCATGCCGCCATGGATGTGGTGCTTGGCATTCTGGGTGGCACCGCCACGCCGGAAGATCATCTCGAACATGCCGAGATCATGATATTGGCAACTCAGGGCTATGTCTCGCCCGATGCGATCAACGCGCTGGATCAGGTGATGCCGTTTATTCCCGATAACCCCCGTGCGCGCTATTATGCCGGTCTGGCGCTGGCCCAATACGGCCAGCCGCGCCGCGCCTATGCGCTGTGGTCCCAGCTTTTGCTTGAAGGCCCGGAAGATGCCCCGTGGATAGCCGCGATTCGCGCCGGCATTGACGGGGTTGCCGCTGAAGCCGGTATTTCGCCGCAGGCCCCGCTGGCCGGCCCCTCGGCCGAGCAGGTCGAGGCAGCCGAAGAGCTGAGCACCGCCGAGCGCTCGGATATGATCCGCACCATGGTTGGGCAACTGACCGAGCGGCTGGCCAATGAGGGTGGCACGCTGGAGGAATGGCTGCGGCTGATCACCTCCAACAATGTGCTGGGCGAGCAGGAAGCCGCCACAAAAGCGTTGGAAGACGCCCGCACGATCTTTGCGGATGACCCTGCCGCGCTGGCCCGGATCGAGGCCGCCGGTGCCGAGCTGCAATGATCTTTAAAGAGATCGAGGGCTTTGCCGCCGCCTGCCCGGCGCCGCGCGGGCTGATCGGGCTTGACCTTGGCACCAAAACCATCGGCGTGGCGATCTCGGACCTGACCCAGAGCATCGCCACGCCCACCTCCACCATCCGGCGCAAAAAATTCACCATTGATGCCGCGGCGCTTTTGGCGATCATGGCCGAGCGCCAAATCGGCGGCATCGTGCTGGGGCTGCCGCGCAATATGGATGGCTCTGAAGGCCCCCGCGCCCAATCCACCCGCGCCTTTGCCCGCAATTTTGAACGGCTTTGTGATTTGCCGCTCACCTTTTGGGATGAGCGGCTTTCAACCGTTGCCGCCGAGCGGGCCTTGCTGGAGGGCGATGCCTCACGCGCGCGCCGGGCGGAGGTGATCGACCATGTGGCCGCCGGGTATATTCTGCAAGGGGCGCTGGACCGGCTGGCGAATTTGCGCCGTGGCTGAGCCGGGCCGAAAAACCAGCTCGCCCTGTGTGGATCTGTGTGTGATCCACCCGGCAAGCGGGCTGTGCATGGGCTGCTATCGCAGCACCGATGAAATAGCCGGCTGGATGGATTATAGTGAAAAACAGCGGCAAGTAATCATGATGGAACTTCCTGCCCGTGCATCACAGGTTGGCGGGCAAAGGCGGGGCGGGAGGAAATCCCGCAGGTGAGTCTAAATAGTCACAGTTTATTAATTTTTATTCCATAGCTTTAACGGATCGCGATTTCGTGGTAGGGTGAGCTAAAGAATACAGGATAAACATGCGGTTACTGACCTTTCTTATAACCTTTTACGCAGCTGTTCTGCTGCTGGCTCGCGGCACGATTGCCGGGTATATGTCTTTGCCCGGCGGAATTATCTGGCTGGACATACTGATCGCCATTCTGTTTGCCACTGCTTTCGGGCTGTTTCGCGGCCCCGGCAAGGGGTTTGCGGCGGGCACATTGCCAATAGTGCTGGTTGGCGGCGGGGTTTTTGCCATGATCCAGCTTGATTTTATCGAGCCGGACCCATTGGCCGCCGTGGCCACCGCACCGATGGAGGCCACGCTCAACCGCGCATGGGATGGCCATTTTCGCGCCATCGCCCGGATTGACAACGCCGATATCGGTGTGCTGATGGATACCGGTTCCTCACTGATATTGCTTCGCTATGATGACGCTATCCGCGCCGGGGTGGAGCCGGACCTGCTTGATTTCAACATCCCGCTCACCACGGCAAACGGGCGCAGCTATGTGGCCTCTTACCAGTTTTCGCAGGTGCGCATTGGCGGGGTTGTAGTGCGCAATGTTGAAGGGGCAATCGCCCAGCCGGGTGCCTTGTTCAACTCCCTGCTCGGCATGAGCTTCATCGAGCAGCTTTCCGAAACCGTGATCCGCAAGGACGCGATGATTTTGCGCCAATAGCTAGGCTTGGCTGCGCTTTCAGCCCAATAATGCCTTGCGCAGCATGTTCAGCGCCATCAGTATGATAAACCCGGCAAATACCCGCTTCAGCGGTTTGGGGTTCATCATATGGGCCAGCTTGACCCCGAGTGGCGCGGTAAGCAGGGTCATCGAAACCACCACGCCAAAGGCAATCAGGTTGACCCGGCCAATGGTGAAAGGCGGCGCGCCGGGGTCTCCCCAGCCGGTAAACAAAAAACCGATGGTCGAGGGCACGGCGATGATCAGCCCAAACCCGGCAGCGGTGGCCACCGCATTGTGAATCGTGCGGCCATAGAGGCTCATCAGCGGCACGCCAAAACTGCCGCCACCAATGCCCATCAGCACCGACAAAAACCCGATAACCGGCGAAACCACCATCCGCACCCAGCCAGCGGGCATGGTGCTGCCCAGCCGCCAATCCATCCGGCCAAAAGCCATATAAAGCCCGATGACCACCCCAAGAATGCCAAAAATCAGCATCAGGCTCTGGGATTTCAGCCCCGAGGCCAGCAAAACCCCAAACAGGGCACCAAGGGCAATACCGGGTGCCCAGCCTCGCAATATCTCCCACTCGACCGCGGCTTTTTTATGGTGGCTCAGCACCGAGCGCACCGAGGTAACGATAATCGTGGCCAGCGAGGTGGCAACACTGATCTGCATCAGCCCGTCGCTCTCATAACCCAACGAGGCAAAGGCATAATAAAACGCCGGCACCAGAATGATGCCGCCGCCAACCCCAAGCAGCCCCGCCGCCACCCCGGCAAAAGCGCCAATCATCAGCAAAAACACCAGCAGCAAAACCATTTCCATATTCTACCCTTTCACCGCCGCGTAAGCCTGCATCACCAGCTCTGGCCCGGCCCCATGCAAATGCGCCCCTTCCGAGAGCATCCGCCGCCAGCGCCGCGCCCCGGGCCGCCCGGCAAAGGCCCCCAGCATATGCCGGGTAATCTGGTTGAGCCGCGCGCCTTTGGCAAGCTCTGCTTCGATATATTCACATATCTGCGCCATGATCTCCGCCTCGGGGCGCGCCGGCCTGCCGCCAAATATCCGCTCATCCGCTGTTGACAGAATATCAAACGGTTGGTGATAGGCCGCGCGGCCGATCATCACCCCGTCCATATGTTTCAGGTGGGTTTCGGCCTCGTCAAGCGAGGAAATGCCCCCATTCAGGCAAATCTCCAGCGCCGGAAAGGCGGCTTTCATATCATAAACCAGCCCGTAATCCAGCGGCGGCACCTCGCGGTTTTGCTTGGGCGAAAGCCCCTGTAGCCACGCTTTGCGGGCATGGATGGTAAAGCTCCCCACCCCAGCCGCCGCAACCTGCCCGATAAAATCCGGCAACACCGCACGCGGCGCCTGCTCATCCACCCCGATCCGGCATTTCACCGTAATCTCCGCCCCCTGCCCCTGCATGGCCTCCACGCATCTGGCCACCAGCCCCGGCTGCTCCATCAAGACCGCGCCAAAACTGCCCGATTGCACCCGGTCTGACGGGCAACCGACATTGAGGTTGATCTCCCGATAGCCAAAACCGGCGGCAATCCGGCTGGCCTCGGCCAGCGCCTGCGGCTGCGAGCCGCCAAGCTGCAGCGCCACGGGCTGCTCGGAGGGGTGAAAGCCCAGCAGGCGCTTTTGGTCGCCGTGGATCACCGCATTGGCGGTCACCATTTCGGTGTAAAGCAGGGTCTCATGGCTGATCAACCGGTGGAAATACCGGCAATGCCGGTCGGTCCAGTCCATCATCGGGGCAACGGATAATCTTCGGTTGAGCACGGTCATATGGGTATCTCGGATAAAAGCAGGATGGGCCAAACCGGCCGGGTGCTCAACTGCCGGTGGCGATGATCCGGCGCATATCGGCACCAAAGGCCTCGAATAGCGGGCGGGAGACCTCGTCATGCGCGGCGTTATATTCGGGGTGCCACTGCACGGCCATGGCAAAGGCGGCGGCGTCTTTTATATAGATCGCCTCGGGGGTGTTATCCTCGGCGCGGCCTTCCACCACCACCCGTTCGGCCGGCTCGCATATCCCCTGCCCGTGCAGCGAGTTGACCAGCACCTCGACCGCGCCGAATATCTCGGCGAACCTGCCGCCGTAAAGCATGGAAACCGTATGGCGATGGGCGAATTTCTCGTCGATCGTGCCCTCGGTGGGCATGCGGTGGTTCATCCGGCCGGGCAGGTCGCGGATCTCCGGGTGCAGGGTGCCGCCAAAGGCCACGTTGAACTCCTGAAAGCCGCGGCAAATGCCCAGTATCGGCTTACCGATCTCCACACAGTGGCGAATCAATGGCAGGGTCAGGCTGTCGCGGTTCATATCAAATGCACCATGCGCTTCGGTCGGCTCGTGGCCATAGTGGCTGGGGTGCACATTGGGGCGGCCACCGGTAAACATAAAGCCGTCACAGGCGGCGGCCACTTCTTCAACCGTGCCGATCGAGGGCATGGCGGGCACAATAAAGGGCAAGGCATCGGCCACATTGGCCACTGCATCTATGTTCATCACACCAACAGTCTGCACCGGATAGTCTTCGTCCAGCAGGTTAAAATTGCCAATGATGCCTACAATCGGGCGTCTCATATTTTACTCCTGTATTTCGGTAAATATGCGCCCGCAATTGCGGCAGATCAAGGTGTGATTGCAAATTTTGCACCAGATTGTAGCGGTAAGGAATAAAGCGGGAGAAAAACCATGAGCAACACCCCCAACGCCCTTGCCGAGCAATTCCCCGAGGCGGTTGATAATATTACCACCCTCAAGGAGAGTGACGGGCATTTCGCCCGGCTTTGCCAGGATTATGACGCGCTCAACCACAAGATTCACCTCGCCGAGAGCAATGTGACCCCGACGGATGATTTTCATCTGATTGAGCTGCGCAAGCAGCGCCTCGCCCTGCTGGACGAGATCGCCACCTATTTACGCTGACTTTTCCGCTTGAGCCGCCCCGCATGCAGCAGCGGCTCGGTATAGCCCGAGGGCTGGGCCGCGCCCTTCAATGCCAGATCAAATGCGGTGGTAAAGGCGATACCGTCAAAGCCCGGTGCCATCGGGGTGTAGGCTTTATCATCCTTGTTTTGCATATCCACCACTGCGGCCATGCGCTCAAAAGCGGCGCGCAGCTCGGCCTGGCTCATCACCCCGTGGCACAGCCAGTTGGCCAGGTGCTGCGAGGAAATCCGGCAGGTGGCGCGGTCTTCCATCAAGCCGACATTGTGGATATCCGGCACGGTCGAGCAGCCGATGCCCTGATCGATCCAGCGCACCACATAGCCCAGAATACCCTGGGCGTTATTCTCGATCTCCGCCTTGATCTCGTCAGCGCTCCAATCGCCGGAACCCAGCGGGATGGTCAGCAGATCAGCCATTTTGGCGCGCGGCCCGGCGGCTTTCAGCCTGTTTTGCACCGCCTTCACATCCACTTTGTGATAATGGGTGGCATGCAGGGTGGCCGCCGTGGGGCTGGGCACCCAGGCGCAATTCGCCCCGGCCTTTGGGTGGGTGATTTTTTGCGCCAGCATGTCAGCCATGTTATCGGGCACCGCCCACATGCCCTTGCCGATCTGCGCCCGGCCCATCAGCCCGCAAGCCAGCCCGGCATCGACATTGTTATCCTCATAAGCCGCAATCCATTTGCTGGCTTTCATATCCCCCTTGCGCAGCATCGGCCCGGCCTGCATCGAGGTATGAATCTCATCCCCCGTGCGGTCCAGAAAGCCGGTATTGATGAAGGCAACCCGGTGGTCTGCCGCCTTGATACAGGCGCGCAGATTGGCCGATGTGCGGCGCTCCTCATCCATGATCCCGAGCTTGACGGTATATTGCGCCAAACCCAGAACCGCCTCGACCCGGCTGAAAATCTCGTCGGCAAAAGCCACCTCGCCTGGCCCGTGCATCTTGGGCTTAACCACATAGATCGAGCCTTTGACCGAGTTCGCGCCCGTGTCATGGGTGGCGCAAAGCACGGTCAGCATCGCATCCATCAGCCCTTCGAAAACCTCGTTGCCATCACTGTCCAGCATCGCAGGCGTGGTCATCAGATGCCCGACATTGCGCACCAGCATCAAAGCCCGCCCCTTCAGCGTGGCGGGCTGGCCGGTGGTATCGGTATACTCAAGATCAGCCGCCAGCCTGCGGGTGAAGGCCTTGCCGTTTTTATGCATTTCGTGGGTCAGATCCCCCTTGATCAGCCCAAGCCAGTTGCGATAGGCAAGCACCTTGTCGGCAGCATCAACGCAAGCCACGCTATCTTCGAAATCCATGATGCTGGACAGGGCAGATTCAAGGATGATGTCCGAAATCCCCGCCCCGTCAAGCGCGGCCACCGGCGCTGTTGCATCCTGCACGATCTGGATATGCAGCCCGCCCCGGCGCAAAATAATGCGCGGTGCCGCACCGCTGATATGGCCGACATATTGCGCCGGGTCCA
>WFQA01000272.1 GCA_015487255.1 Paracoccaceae bacterium
GCTTGCAGGATGATCGCCATAAAGTTCGACATCACCACGATGGAAAGCAACATATAGCCAAAAGCCGAGCCACCCGCGATCGAGGTTGCCCAGTTACCCGGGTCCATATAGCCCACGGCCACCAAGTATCCCGGCCCCAAAAAGCCACCCATGCGCCGCCAAAACTTGCCGGAATGAACCGGGATCGAGCGGTGAACCTCGGAAAGCGAGGGCATCAGCCCCTTGGGATTGTGGTCAGACATAACAAGCCTTTTTGTCGTTTCCCCCTCCTTAATGCTTTTGCAAATCATTCGCAAGTAACGAGTTGCGCCATTGACAAAAAATTTGCAGCGCTGATACTTGGATCTGGAGATATAATGAATCCGGAATTCCTTATCACTGCCTCGGGTTTTTGGAGGCATTTTCGGGTTGCTCGGGGCCAGGCTGGCGTTTCAGACTAGCGTTGACACCCCCCTGCCCTTGCGGCAAAAGCCCCCCATGTTAGCGATCAAAAATATCACCTTCCGGCTTGAGGGCCGCGTGCTGCTGGAAGAAACCACAGCCATGATTCCATCTGGCCACAAGGTTGGCATTGTCGGGCGTAACGGCACCGGCAAGACCACGCTTTTCAAGCTCATTCGTGGCGAGTGGACGCTGGATGACGGTGAAATCAGCATTCCACGGGGCACCCGCATTGGCGGCGTGGCGCAAGAGGCCCCGGCCAGCGATGTATCCTTGCTGGAGACCGTGCTGGAGGCGGATATCGAGCGCCATGCCCTGCTGCAGGAGGCCCAAACCGCCAGCAATGAGATGCGCATCGCCGAAATCCACACCCGCCTGGCCGATATTGAAAGCCACTCGGCTGAATCCCGTGCTGCGGCCATCCTCTCCGGCCTTGGTTTTGATGCCGCCGCCCAAGCCCGCCCCTGCAAGGATTTTTCCGGCGGCTGGCGCATGCGGGTGGCGCTGGCTGCGGTGTTGTTTGCCAAGCCTGATTTTTTGCTGCTTGATGAGCCGACCAACTATCTGGACCTCGAAGGCACCATCTGGCTGGAGAATTTCCTGGTCAAATACCCCTACACGGTGCTGATCGTCAGCCATGACAAAGACCTGCTCAACCGCTCGGTCAACGCGATATTACACCTCGACCAGCAAAAGCTGACCCTTTATAGCGGCAATTACGATAATTTCGACAGCCAGCGCCGCGCCAAGCTGGAGCAGCAGGTCGCCGCCAAAAAGAAGCAGGACCGCGAGCGCGCGCATATGCAAAGCTTTGTCGACCGTTTCAAGGCCAAGGCTTCCAAGGCCAAACAGGCGCAATCCCGCGTGAAAGCGCTGGAGCGCATGAAACCGATCGCCGCGATTGTGGGCGATAGCGTGGCCGGTTTCAATTTTCCCACCCCCGAGGCGCTTTCCCCCCCGATCGTGCGGATGGAAAACGCCTCTGTTGGCTATGACGGCAAGGTGATTTTGCGCGGGCTGGATCTGCGGATCGATCAGGATGACCGCATCGCGCTGCTCGGGGCCAACGGGCAGGGTAAATCCACCCTGTCAAAACTGATCGCCGGGCGGCTTGATATCATGGGCGGCTCGATGCACAGCTCCAACAAGCTGCGCATCGGCTATTTTGCCCAGCATCAGGTGGACGAACTTTTCCTCGACGAAACCCCGATCCAGCACCTGATGCGCGAACGCCCCGGCGAGACCCCGGCCAAAATTCGCGGGCGGCTGGCGGCAGGCGGGCTTGGGGCAGAGGCGGTCGAAACCGTGGTCGCCAAGCTTTCGGGCGGGCAGAAGGCGCGGCTTTCCATGCTGCTGGCCACGCTTGATGCCCCGCATCTGATCATCCTAGATGAGCCAACCAACCACCTTGATATCCAGTCCCGCGAGGCGCTGGTGCAGGCCCTCACCGCTTATAATGGCGCGGTCATATTGGTCAGCCATGACAGCAGCCTTGTTGAACTGGTGGCCGACCGGCTCTGGCTGGTGAAAGACGGCGGCGTGCAGCCTTATAACGAGGATATGGACGCCTATCGCCGCATGCTGCTCTCCGAGCGTGGCGGCGCGGTGAAAGACAGCCGCAAGGCAGAGGCGAAAAAGCCAAAGCCGGTGCGGCAGGCCCCCAAGCCCGGCGCGGGGTTGCGCGCCGAAGTGGCCAAATGCGAGGCGCGGGTCAGCAAGCTTGAGGAAATGCGCGATAATATCGACCGCCGTTTGGGCAACAAAGCGCTTTATGAGCGCGGTGACCATGAGGAAATCGAGAAGTGGACCAAGAAGCGCAAAGAGGTGATGAAGGGGCTTGAGCGGGCCGAAAGCCTGTGGATGCAGGCGCTGGAGCGGCTGGAGCGACGGTGAGTGCTGGCGCGCCCCCGCCCTGTAACGAGAAGGCGGTAATTCGAGCATTGCAAAATCCAGCGCTTGCATCACGGGGCAAAATCCCTCTTAATCACACCGAAACCCACCATCGGCGCGCAAAGGGGAAAAATGGAACTTGATCTCGCCATCACCGCCTTTGTGGCCATGTTTGTGATCATCGACCCGATCGGGCTGGCCCCGCTATTTGTGGCCGTGACCCAAGGCAACAGCAAAGCCCAGCGCCGCGGCATTGCCATTCGCGCCTGTCTGGTCGGCTTTGGCATATTGCTGATTTTTGGCGTGGCGGGGGAGAGCGTGCTCTCGGTGGTTGGCATCAGCATGCCGGCCTTTCGCATTTCGGGTGGTATATTGCTGTTTCTCACCGCCATTGAAATGCTGTTTGAAAAACGCACCCAGCGGCGCGAGAACCAGGCCGAACCGGCACCGGACCCGTCGGTCTTTCCGCTCGCCATGCCGCTGATCGCCGGGCCGGGGGCAATGACAACCATGATCCTGCTCACCGGCCAGCAGAGCGATATCGCCGGGCAGGCCATGGTTTTTGGGGTGATGACGCTGGTATTGCTGCTGGTTTTCATCATGTTTCTGGCAGGGGATTTCATCGAGCGCCTGCTTGGCCAGACCGGGATCAACCTGATCACCCGGCTGTTTGGCATGTTTCTGGCCGCGCTTTCGGTGCAATTCGTGATTGACGGTATCCGCGATATCGGGATCGGGGGCTAGATGCGGGATCTGGCCGGAGATGATTATGCGGTGCTGGCTTATCTGGTTTTGCTGCTTTTAGTGGTTGGCGGCTCGATGATCGTTTCCAGCCGCGCCCAGCTCAACAAAACCCTGCAACAGATGGTGATCTGGGGTTTGATTTTTGTCGGGGCGGTTGGTGCTTACAGTATCCGCGACCGGGTCGAGGCTTCGCTTTACCCCGAGCGGCCGATGATCTCCGAATTTGGCTCGGTGAGCTTTAACCGCGCCCGTGACGGGCATTTTTATGCCGAGGTCGAGGTGAACGGCAAGCGGGTCGAATTTGTGATCGATACCGGGGCGTCCGATATCGTGCTCAGCCAGGCCGATGCTGAAATGCTTGGTTATCCGGTAGAGGCGCTGGTTTTCTCCGGCCGAGCCAGCACCGCTAACGGCATAGTGGAAACAGCCCGGATCACCCTTGACAGTATCGTGCTGGGCCGGTTCAAAGACCGCGATATCCGCGCCACGGTCAATGGCGGAGAGCTGCAGACCTCGCTGCTTGGCATGCGCTATTTAAGCCGGTTCAGCAAAATCGAGATCGCCGGCAACCGCATGACCCTGACACGCTGATCTGGATCAAAGCGCGGCTGATCGGTATCTGCTAGCCTGCCCCACAGGCAAACCTATGGAGGATGATGCAATGAGCATTCAAAACATACTTGTTTCATATAATGGTGACCGGTCAGCGCAGGGTGCGCTCAAAACCGCATTGGTGATGGCCAAGCGCTATGATGCCCATTTAACCGCGGTATTGGCCCACGGCCTGCCCAACCTGATGTATTCTTACGGCGGGCATCTGCCCCAGGCCGCAATGGACCAGCTGCGCGATGCCGACAAACAGCACCGGGAGGAAGCGGAAAAACTGTTTTGGGAAACGGTTTCCGGCTATCCGAGTGATAAAACCCACTATCTGGATGTGCATGGCGATGCCGATGAAATGCTGATGGAAGTGGCGCTTGGCTATGATCTGGTGGTAATCGGGGCTGAGGATAAAGATGCCGATTACCCGCATATGATCGTCCACCCAGATGTGGTGGCCCGCGATAGCGGCAAGCCGGTTGTGGTGGTGCCGCTGGGCTATGATCCGGCCAATTTCAACGAAAGCGTCTTGCTGGCATGGGATGGCAAGCGCGCCGCCTCCCGCGCCATGGGGCAGGCGATCCGGTTGCTGAAGCCGGGGGCTGAGATCTCGGTTTTGACTGTGGGTTCAAAAGCCCGAAGTGAGGCCAAGGCCCTGCCCGCGATCCAAAACCTGGAGCGGCACGGATTTGCGGTAAAACTGATTGCCCGCAAGGGGAAGAAGGTGGCCAAGGTTATCCTGAATACGGCCGAGGAAGAAAATGTGGGCATGCTGGTGATGGGGGCTTACGAACACGCCAAACTGGCGCAGGACCTGTTTGGTGGGATCACCAATACGGTGCTCAAAAAGGCCACGGTTCCGGTGCTGCTGGTGCATTAAACGGCTAAAGGCAAGGCCCTTCAGGGGGGAGCGCGCGTGCGCGAGGGGGCGGAACGCCCCCATCCTTGCCGAGCGAAGCGAGGCCAGGCCCGGGCGGGAGGCGACTTTTTGCGCAGCAAAACGGCGTCCGGCCGGCGGGAGAGCACCGGTTGGGGTTGGCGGGGTGTTTTTATCTATGGCCAACCTCTTGCCTCAGCCAAGAGTGCCTTTGCTTCGGGGAGGGCTTCTGCCATTGTATTTGTGGTTAGGGTATCGCCTACCCCCCCGCTCAGCAAAGGCACGGTTTTCAACAAGTTGAAAACACGGCTGGCCGGCGGCGGTGGCCTCGCTTCGCTCGGCGGTCTTGCGGTCAGCCCTCGCTCTGCCCGTCTGATTTGGCTTTTTGCACCCAAGACCCGTTTTTCTGCGCCCAGTAGACCGCTGGAATTTTGGCGGAGACAACGATTTGCCAGTCTTGCCGCGCGCGGGTCACTGCTGCCCCGTCTGCCCCGTCAAAGAACAGGGTGACCAGATCAAAGCCCAACATTCGCTCGGGGGTGGCGCGGGCACCGTCGATCAGCATCAGCACCCCGGCGTTGTTTTGATTATCTGCCGTGGTCGTTAGCCAGATCGGTTGCTCTCCCCCCTGCCCTTCCAGCCTGTGGGGCAGAAAGCTGTCTTCCGGAGTGGTCCAGAGCCGGGTATCCAAAAACCGCAGCCGCGCCTCATCTCCGCCTTGCACCAGCACCCGCCAGCCACGCTCGAGCGATTTTTGCAGCAACCCCGGCAGGGCTTCCTCCAGTGGAGACTGGGTCAGGTGATAAAAGCGAACCTCGGTCATCTAGCTCTCAAAACGCTTAGAAATCAGATGGTTGAGCGCCTGCACCCCCCAGCCGGTGGCGCCTTTTGGGGCCATGTCTGTTGGCCCGGGCGAGGCAACCCCGGCGATATCAAGATGGACCCACGGGGTATCTTGCTTGACAAAGCGTAGCAGGAATTGCGCTGCCGTAACCGCCCCCGCCATACGCCCGCCGATGTTTTTCATATCGGCCATGGGCGTGTCGATCAGCTTGTCATAGGCCTTGCCCAGCGGCATATGCCACGCGCCTTCATTCTCAGCCCTGGCCGCCTTCAAAAACGCATTGCACAAATCATCATCATTGGAAAACACCCCGGCGTTTTCATGCCCCAGCGCCACCATGATCGCGCCGGTCAGGGTGGCAAGGTTGATCATCGCCACCGGCGTGAACCGCTCTTGAGTATACC
>WFQA01000273.1 GCA_015487255.1 Paracoccaceae bacterium
GGCTTTCATATATGATCGACGCCAAGGCCCGGCTGGGCTTCCGGCTCGGCGGGCAGGCCATGGTTTACGGTGTGGCGGGTGGCTCTTTCAGCACCTACGATGACGGCGGCGGTGCGACCATCCCGGTTTCGAGCTTCAATTACGGCGCCGGGGTGGAATACAGACTCAACCCCTCGCTCTTTGTCGGGGTCGAGTATCTGGCCCGCTCGCTCAGCGGCGATGACGGCTTCGTCAACCCCGAGCTTACCGTCAATTCCACGCAATTTCGTGTAGGCATTGCCTTTTAAACACCTGACAGAATTTCCGGCACGCAAAACTTTGGCTGGCCGCCAAAGCCGGAAGTAACCGGGCCGCGCACTGCCTTGCGCGGCCCGAATTTCATCAAAACGCCAGTGCTTTGGCCTGCTTGACCTGCGGCAGGCTGGCGATGGTTTTCAGGGTTTCGCTGTCAATCGGGGCATCCACCCCAACCAGCGCAATCGCCTCGCCATCCTTCACCACCCGGCCGAGTGCAAAAGTGGCGATATTCACCCCCAATGCCCCCAGCGTGGTGCCCAGCGCGCCGATATAGCCCGGCATGTCGGCATTGGTGGTGTAAAGCATATAGGGCTGCGGCTCGGCCTCCAACCCAATGCCCTTGATCTGGATGAAACGCGGCTTGCCGTCAGAATAGATCGTGCCGGCGACTGAGCGTTGCTGGCTCTCGGAAGTCACGATCAGGCGCATATAGCTGCCAAAAGCCCCCTGCTCATCCTTGCGTATCTCGGTGATCTTTATGCCCCGGTCCCGGGCGACAATCGGGGCGGAAACCATATTCACCCCGCCTTCTCCCACCAATGGCTTCATCAGAGCCGCCGTCAAAGCTGCAACCAGAGGCTGCATATTCAGCTCCCCCACCTTGCCGACAAACTCGATCTCGATCTCCTTGATCGGACCTTCGGTGACCTGCCCGGCAAAGCCGCCAAGCATCTCGGCAAGGTCGATCCATGGCTTGAGCATCGGGGCTTCTTCCGCCGTTACGCTTGGGGCGTTGATCGCGTTGGAGATCGCCCCGCGCATGAGGTAATCCGACATCTGCTCGGCCACCTGAAGCGCCACATTCTCCTGCGCTTCAGATGTGGCCGCGCCCAGATGCGGGGTGCAAACCACGTTATCAAGGCCAAACAGCACGTTCTCTTTTGCCGGCTCCTTGGCATATACATCAAAAGCCGCGCCCTTGAGCTGGCCGGATTTAAGCGCCTCGGCCACGGCAGCCTCATCCACCAAGCCACCACGGGCGCAGTTGATCAGGTAAGCGCCTTGCTTGATTTTGGCAATACGCTCGGCGCTGAGCAGATTGGCGGTTTTGTCGGTTTTGGGCAGGTGGAGCGTGATGAAATCGGCACGGCCCAGCAATTCGTCAAGGTCTTCAATCTTGCTCACACCAATCGCCTTGGCGCGCTCTTCGGAGAGGAACGGATCATAGGCTATCACCTTCATCTTCAGCCCGATCGCCCGGCTGGCCACCACCGAGCCGATATTGCCCGAGCCGATCAACCCCAGCGTTTTACCGCTGATCTCGGTGCCCATGAATTTGGATTTCTCCCACTTGCCGGCCTGCGTGCTGGCATCCGCCGCCGGTATCTGCCGCGCCACGGCAAACATCATCGCAATCGCGTGCTCGGCGGTGGTGATCGAGTTGCCAAAAGGCGTGTTCATCACCACGATCCCCTTGGCTGAAGCGGCCGACAGATCAACGTTATCCACCCCGATACCGGCCCGGCCAATCACCTTGAGCCTATCGGCTTTCGCGATCAATTCCGCCGTGGCCCTGGTGGCGGAGCGAATGGCAAGCCCGTCATAATTACCAATTATTTCAGCCAGCCTCGCCGGGTCTTTACCGAGATCGGGCTGGAAATCCACCTCCACCCCGTTGTCTTTGAAGATTTGCACAGCAGCCGTAGACAGTTTGTCAGATATAAGAACTTTGGGCATTTCAAGCCTCCTTCAAATTGGTTTTGGCCGTTTCAAACGCCCAGTCGAGCCACGGGGTCAGGGCCTTGATATCAGCCGTATCCACCGTTGCCCCGCACCAGATGCGCAACCCCGCCGGGGCATCGCGGTAACCGCCAATATCATAGGCGGCACCGGCTTCATCCAAGAGCTTGACCATGGTTTTGACAAAAGCCTTCTGCGCGCCGTCATCCAGCGCCGCCATCGCAGGGTCAGTGATCTTCAAACAAACCGACGTGTTGGAGCGCTGGCTTGGCTCTCTCACAAGGTTAGCCGCCCAACCGCTGCCATCCACCCACGCCTGAAGCGCCGCAAAATTGGCATCGGCCCGGGCGCGGGTGGCCTTCAGCCCGCCAATTTCCGCCATCCAGTCAAGCGCGTCATCCGCATCGGCCACGGCCAGCATTGAAGGGGTGTTGATGGTTGCGCCGCCAAAAATACCCTCGATCAGCTTGCCGCCCTTGGTCAGGCGAAAGATTTTCGGCAAAGGGCGTGGCGGGGTGTAGCTTTCCAGCCGCTTAACAGCGCGGGGGCCAAGAATAATCACCCCATGCGCCCCCTCGCCCCCCATGGCTTTTTGCCAGCTGAAGGTGGTGACATCGAGTTTTCCCCACGGCAATTCCTGCGCGAAAGCCGCCGAGGTGGCGTCACAAATCGTCAAGCCTTCGCGGTCATCGCTGATCCAGTCCCCATTTGGCACCCGGGCGCCAGAGGTGGTGCCGTTCCAGGTAAACACCACATCGGCCTCGGGGCGCACGGCGCCAAGGTCCGGCAATTCGCCGTAATCGGCGGTGAGTTTTCTCACATCCTCAAGCTTGAGCTGGCCCGTGATATCCCCCGCCCAGCCCGCGCCAAAACTTTCCCAGGCCAGCACATCCACCGGGCGCGTGCCCAATAGCGACCACAGCGCCATTTCAACCGCGCCGGTATCAGACGCAGGCACAATGCCAACCCGATAATCGCTTGGCACTTGCAGGATCTCGGCCATTTTATCGATCACCGATTTAAGCTGCGCCTTGGGGACGGCAGCGCGGTGCGAGCGGCCAAGGAAGGCACGCTTTGCCACGGTGTCAAAAGACCAACCGGGGCGTTTGGGGCATGGACCAGAAGAAAATTCAGGGCGCGCAGGCTTGACCTGCGGCGGTAAGGGGAGGCTCATGGATGGCTCCTTCATCAGCGCGATATTTCTGAGCCTGCCATCGCTCGCGCTTATTCCGACGACCTGCCCGCCGCGCTGATAGCCCCAAGCAGGGGGGAAGGGCAAGAGATATTGTGTCGCAATTTCGTGATCTGTGGTGTTTTCCCCACAGCAGAAAGCCAAAGATCATGCGCCCGAAACAGCCGGGCGCATGAAGAATTTAGCGTGCAATCGCCAGATCGCCGCCCAGCAAATCGTTGGCATTGGCGACAAACGGAATATCCGTAACGCTACAACCAACCTCATCGCCGATCCTGTCTTCCGATGGTGCGCGCCATAAAAACGAAGCATTTGTCATCAGATAACGGCCATTGTAGAAAAACCTGTAGGAGTTCAAAGCGCGCTGAAACCGCCGCAGGCCCGAACCACCACCATAGAGGTAATAGTTTCCGCAAACCGAGAGCTTCCCGTTATTGTTTTCTGCAAAAAAGAACAAGACCATGCGCCCGGTTCTACTGTTTCCGATGCGGAAACCATCAACCCAGACACCGTTTTCCATCTGTTGGGCAGATTGCGCTGAAGCCGCCACTCCCCCCATCAGGCTCGCAATCACAAAAGAAATAATCGCAATTTTTTTTCTTAACATCTTCAACACCTATATTTGCTACGCCCCACCGTGAGACCATCTAAAGGGGAATATCCACCTGCAAACGCAATGTAAAGTGCGTTTTTTGCTCAACCGCTCCCAGAGAGCAAGGGCGGTTTGGGGAGCCGGCTAGGCATTTGCGCCCGCTAACAGGCAAAACAAGCCGTTTCGGCCACAATACTTGATCCCTGCCATCACCATTCATGGTTTCCCTTTTCCCACGCATTGAGCTAGCCTCCCGCGACCCAAGAGAAGGACAAAGATGACCAGCCCCGGCCCCCTGCAATGGACCTTAATGCTTAGCCTCGGCATGATCTGGGGCGCGTCGTTTTTCGGGGTCGAAATTGCGCTACAGGGATTTGAGCCGATTTCCATTGCGGCTTTCCGGATCGCACTGGCGGCCATTATACTGACCGGCGTGAGCTTTGCCATGGGGGTCGGCCTGCCGAGCCTGCGCAATGCCACCGGCAAGCGGATATGGGTATTTGCCTTTGGCATGGGGCTGTTTTCCAACGCCCTGCCCTTTACCCTGCTCAGTTGGGGGCAGCAATATGTGACCTCGGGCTATGCAGGCATCACCATGGCGGTGGTGCCGCTTTTGGTGCTGCCGCTCTCACATTTTTTCATTCCGGGCATGCGCATGACCCGGCTAAAAACACTGGGTTTTGGCCTTGGGTTTATCGGCGTGCTGGTGCTGATCGGCCCGGCGCAGATATTGCGCTCGGGGGGCGGGGATATCGTAAACCTCGCCCGCCTCGCCTGTATTCTGGCCAGTGCCTGCTATGCGATTGGCTCCATCCTCACCCGCCTCGCCCCAAAGGGAGACGCAATAGCCTTTGGCGCGGCGGCCCTGATCATGGCCACGCTGATCGCGCTTCCCTTTGCATTTATGGTGGATGGCCTGCCCAAAGCACCCTCCCTGCCTGCCCTGCTTGGCTTGCTCTATCTTGGGGTGTTTCCAACGGCACTGGCCACGGTTATGCTGGTTTTCATTGTCAAAACCGCCGGGCCGCCGTTTCTCTCGCTGGTCAATTATCAGGTGCCGATCTGGGCGGTTGTCATCGGCATGGTCGCACTTGGCGAAAAACTGCCCGGACAATTCATCTGGGCGCTTGGGTTTATTTTGCTGGGCCTGGCCCTATCGCAAATGCGGGCCAGGCAATAACAGCCCGGGCTAGGCCGGTTTTTGGAAGATCGCGCCGTAATGATAGGGGGGTAGCTCGATCACCCGTATCAGCTCCAGCCCGGCTGGCTCTACCTTTTTTGCAACTTCTATCGGAGACATCCGCAGCTCTCGCCGGGGGCCGCGTGGCTGGCCAAGCACCGGGGTATCCTCCCGCCCTGCCACATGCCAGTTCACCACCATGAACAGCCCGCCGGGTTTGAGCACCTTGCCTACCGCCTTGGCCAACCCGGTCTGTTCGGGAACGCCGTGAAAGGTGTTGGCGATAAACACAACATCCACCAGGCTATCCACCCGCTCGGGCAATTCTCGCGCGTCACTCTCGATCCAGATTACCGGCTCACAGCTGCGTGCCTTGGCCTGCGCCAGCAAGCTCGGGTCAATATCCAGCGCATAAACCGGCCCATTCAGCATTTTTGCCAACACCGCCGTGAAATGCCCGTCACCACAACACAGGTCAACCACGCTCATCTCGGGCTTAAAGCCCAGTTTGCGCAGCGCGCAACCCGGATCCGGCCAAAGCGCCTGCCACCAGTCAGCATCAGGCATCGCCGTGGCGGGGAAAAACAGCTTTGACATCACAAACTCCGGTAGCTACCGCACTCATATAGGCAGCGCCGGGCCGCAAAAAAGACCGGAGAACCGGTTTTTTGTAACAGATTTATAACGAAGCTTGGTTTTTCGAAGCTGCTCAAAGCCCGACTATATCCAAAGGCCTTGCCCAATGCCGGGTCATAGCCGGTTAAACTGAGCGAAATTCGCTGCGGCCGCCACCGCGTTTTGCATCAGGGTCAGCGCGCCCATGCCACGGGTGAGCTGACCGGGGCCGTTATTGATCTGCTCCCGGGCAAAGAAATTTTGCAACAGCTTGTCCACATTCTCCGGGTCCTGAAACACATCCATGGATTTGCTGCCAAAAAGCCGCGCACTGGCATCCTGAAACAAGGCGCGCTGCCGGTCCACATCCAGCGTGCCAACCGATTTGGGCAGGCCAAAGGCGGTTTCAAACACCTCGCGCAGCGGCGGGTTGGCCATCAGCTGAAACCACGCCACCGTTTCGGGGAATTCCGCATTGGCATATTTGCCGATCTCGCGCTCCAGATTGAGCGCCAGCCGCATGGAGCCATTATCCTCCCCCACCGCCTTTTCAAACTGTTGCACCTGATAAGCGTCGGTGATCCGCGCGGCGAAATCCGATTCGGCCACCTTGGCGCCACCCTCGTTGCCAAAGCCAAACGCCTCGGCCATTTCGCGAAAACGGGTGTCGGTGAGCTTCAGGGCAAAGGCCCCTTCATTCTCGGAGCCTTCTTCCAGCAGCTTTTTGAAGAAAAACTTGTCGGCGACCTTGTCTTCCATGCCAAAAGCCCCAAGCGCCACCTTGAACAGGGTGAAATCCTTGACCAGTTCCTCAGCCGAGGTGATCTTGGAAATGTTTTCCTTGAAATAATTCAGCTCGCGGTCCAGCACCGGGGTGGCCTTGAAAGCCGCCATCTGGCTATCAACCGTGCGCTGCATAAAGCGCCAGCCGGCAATGCCGCCAATAGGGGTTGAGGGGATCATTGCGCCGCCTCCATTAACTGCGCCTC
Source organism: Paracoccaceae bacterium (assembly GCA_015487255.1). GTDB lineage: Bacteria > Pseudomonadota > Alphaproteobacteria > Rhodobacterales > Rhodobacteraceae > UBA3077. Next base: position 6,546 of record WFQA01000273.1, read on the forward strand.
GATCGGCAGCAAAAACCGCAGAAACTTCAGCGCCTGATAATCGTTTTCTCGCTGCAAATTAGCTTGCGCCTCGCGCAGATGGCTGCTTGATTCCGGGTCTTTGAACACCTGTCCGAGCTGCTCTATCCCCTGCATCAACTGCTGGCGGGCCTTTTGCGGCTCGGCCTCTCCGGCCAACAAAAGCTGGGCGATATAGCAGATACGGCGCACCGGGGTGGTGGCCTCGTCCGGGTGGATGGCATCCCGCAGGCGCAGCACATTGGCATTGGGGGTCAGCACATTGAGCCGGGTGCGCCGGTCGCCGTTTTCGATCACCGCGCCGTTGATCATGATGCGCTCGCTCGGGCGCAGCTTCAGCACCAGCCCGCTCATGGGGCCACCTCGCTAAAGCTATCGGCGCAATCGCGCAGCCCGCGCATGATGCTGGTATTGATCTCGACCAGGATTTCCGGCTTGCCCTCGCCGGCCATGATCTTCTGGGTTTGATGGTTGGTGAATTCGGTCAGATAAAACAGCTGGGCGCGCAGCTCATTTGGCAGCCCGTTGCCCTGGTCAGCCACATCCGCGCCAAGCACGGTCCATAAGAGCTGGTTTTCACATAGGGCCTCAGCGAGGCTGGCAAAACTGTCTTTCTCTTCATTCCAACTGGCGAGTCGGGCGGTGACCTTGGAAAAGGCCTTGTATTCAATGCCCCGCGCCGTCCCGAGTTCCCGGGTTGGCTTAGCATAGAGCGATTGCGCTAATACAGCGGTATTCATGGGGTGTATCCTCCCACCCAAGCCGGAATTCCCGGCGGTTTAACATGATGATTTGATGGTAAAACAGGCGGAGGATTACCCCCGCCTGTTTCATTAACTTACCGGAACAAAGACAGGATGTTCTGCGGTGCCTGATTGGCGATGGAGAGCGACTGGGTTGCCAGCTGCTGCTGCACCTGAAGTGCCTGCAAACGGGCCGAGGCCTCTTCCATATTGGCATCCACCAATGCGCCGATACCGATTTTAAGCGAATCGGTAAGCTCGCTCAAAAACTCCGTCTGGGTATCAATACGCGCCTGAGACGAACCAAACGCGGCCGCCGCACTGATCGAGGTCTGGATCAGGCCTTCGATATCGGCCAGAGCCTGAGCGGAGTTACCACCGGCGCCATCATCAACATTGATGCCCGAAAGGCCGGAAAGGCCACCCGTACCCGCTGTAACGATCTCGGAGGTCATGTTCACGGTATCACCAGCGGCATTGCTGACAGTAATGGTATCAGTCGCAACATCTGCCGTGATATTGACATTGCTCATGGAGTTGATCGCGGTACGGATACCGTTGGCCACCACCTCTTCGGTTGCAGCCGCAGCCACATCCTCAGCGGTAACAACATAAGATACGGTTTCATCCCCGATCGAAATGTTGAAAGTGTCCCCCGCGGCAAGCGTGGCATTAACCACCACGATATCGGCTGTGCCAGCCGCATCAATGATGATGGCTGCAGCCGCGTCATCACCGCCAACACCGTCAGAACCGGCCAGCGCACCCTTGACGGCGCCAGCCGCAGTCGAGAGATTTTGCCCGGCAACCACGATATTGGAAGACGTAACGCCGCCGCTTGCATCACGGTCAAGCGAGGCCAGAACATTGACGGAGGCATTGGTGCCATCCACAAGGTTAAGCCCGTTGAACTGGGCGGCATTCACCACCGAGCCAACCTGATTGCGCAGTTCCGTAATATCGGTTTGCAGCTTGGCCTGATCGGCGGAAGGGTCTTGTGCCGCTACGATTTTGGCTTTGATCTGGCCCAAGAGCCCGGTGATCGATTCAGCAGCCGTCCGTGCTACGCCGACAGAAGCCGAGCCGGTGGCCAGTGCATCGGAAATGCCCCGAAAACCGTCAACATCAGACTGCATGGTTTGCGAAATCGCCCAGATAGAGGCGTTGTCCCGCGCGGTATCAACTTTTCGGCCAGTCGAGATCTGGCTCTGGGTCTGGCCCAGGCTTTTGTTGATGCTTTGCAGGGTTTGCAGCGCCACCATGGCGCTCTGGTTTGTAAGAATGCTAGACATATGCACTTCCTTCGGCGATGCAGCGCGTTCGGCGCCGCTGTTTCAATAAGGGCATGTTTCATGCCCGCAATTTCGCCTTTCTGACGAGGTGTGAGGAAAGCCCCACCGGTAACCCGTTCAAGATTACCCCCTCACTCTCGCCTGCAACACATAATGAAACCTTAACTGCAAACATTTGTATTCAAACAATTTTTCACAAATAAACCGGCAATCTTTCCAATCCACACCTATACCCTGCGCCCCTTGCCCGGCATGGTTTGCGCCACCACCATCCGCGCGCCATCACGCGAATACGTATCCATTTTGTTGAGGTTTTCCTCCATGTTTTCAACAGCTTTTTGCGCATCCTTCATGCCTTCCATTGCTGCCTTCAGCAGCGCGCCGTTACGCGTGGCCATCGCCTTGATCTCAGGCAGGCGCTCGGCCAATAGCCGCTTTGAAACCGGGCCACCACCAAGCAGCGATTCCAGCAGATGGTCGCGCCGCGCCGAAACATTGGCCAGGTCAGATAACGGCCCGCACAGCAATATTTGCCGCTCGGATTCCATCGCCGCGATAAGCTGGCGCAGCTTGCCCCGCGCCAAAACCATATCAATCATTGCCAAACTCCCGCGCCCACAGGCTGTTAAAAATCGATTCGCTCAGGCCAATGCCGCCGCGCTCCACCATCAGAGCCGCCTGTTCATCCACCATCATGGACGAAAAAGCCTCCTCCCCGGCACCACCACCAAACTCACTGCGGCTTTTGCCCATGCCGCTGGCCTTGAGCATCTCCGCCAAAAATGACGCCTCAAACGCCTTGGCGACCTCAAGCAGTGCCTCGGCCCGCGCGGCTTTTGCTCGTTCCCCCTGAATGGCCGGGGGTAAACTTGAAGAAATATCCATAAAATTCTACCTATTTTGCCTCATCTCACCCGACGCTAGCCCAGTTACGGTAAATAAATAGTAACCCCTGCCCATCATTCTGCAGGCAACCGTAGAATATGGGTATCGATATGGAAATTGATCAGATCGCCGGGTTTTTAAAACCCAAAACCGATAAAGCAGAACTGGCCGGGGCAGAGCAAACCGCGCTTGCTGGCACCCTGCCCGAGGGTGAGGGTTTTTTGGCCATGCTGGAATTTTCGCCCAACTCCGATTCCGATCAGCCACCAACCCTGTCAGGCCCCACGCCGCAGCGCGCTTCTGCCCCTTCTTTTGCCGGGCAAACTTTCCAGCAGGATCTCATCCAGCCGGGTTTTGCTGACCTCCCCGAAATCTCCGCACCATCTCCCGAGGCAGCACCCACGCTCACAGCCGAAGAAACCACCGTGCCGGTGCAGGCAGAAACCCCTGCATTGGTGCCGCCCACCCCACCCGCACCAATGGCACCGGCATTATTGCCGCTCACCACCGCCCCGATAGCCGCTGCACCCGCTGAGGCCGCTTTGGCCCAGCCCGGCAAGGCAGCCATTATTGCGGCTAATGCCGTCTTTCCTGCTGCTGGAGCCATTCCTGCTGCTGACAGCAAGCCGGTTATAAAGGATGCCGAAGTGCAAAAAACTGCTGCGCAGGTCGAAAAAGCTGAAATTACCGCCCCCAAAACCGCAGCCCCCCTATTGGCAAAGCAACCCGATGCCGCCCCGGTTCAAGCGCCCATCATAGCAGCCCCGAAAGAGCCGCAGCCCAAGCTGGAGGCCCCGGTTGCGGACCGTCAGGCAGCCCCCGTCAAGCAGGCTGAAACCAGCAATAAACCGGTTGCGCCGCAGCCCGCCCCTGTCGGCTTTGCCACGGCCCCCTCACTGCCGCCCCTCTTTGATCCTACCCTGGCCGAAACCGGCGATGCCGAGTTGCAGGTAAACATCAGGGTTGAGCGGCAAGCCTTTGAAA
>WFQA01000274.1 GCA_015487255.1 Paracoccaceae bacterium
GCAATGGCCGGAGCAGTGTTGCGCCCGGCTGGCTCCAGCAATATCTGCGCGCCGTCCACCCCGGCCTGCCGCATCTGCTCGGCGGCCAGAAACCGGGTTTCCTCGTTGCACAGAATCATCGGCGCATCATGCGCCAGCCCTTTCAGGCGCATGACCGTTTGCTGCAACAGGGTGTGCGCACCATCCAGCGCCAGAAACTGCTTGGCATAATGCTGGCGCGAGAGCGGCCAAAGCCGCGTGCCAGACCCCCCGGCCAATATGACCGGGGTAAAACCCATCTTGCCCTCATACATGCCGCCGCCCCTTGCTCTATGGTTGTCTACAAAGCCAAACCCCTTACAACGCGCAACCAAACTGCCTAACCTTCCTTGACATGGCAAGCGGTAAGATTTGGTTAACAATAAAGCGTTTCGGCTTTTTGTTGAGGCAGTGCATCAGCCATTCCGGGGAGGCAGCGATTGCCCAGCAATGGCGTTCACCGGAATGGCTGATGCAAATTAAAGCCGAAACGCTATAGTGAAATTTCTCCAAACCCATGGTCTCGCTTTACATTTGCCTTGCCGGAAGGGAGCGGCTATCACCTGCACTAAAACCAGCGAGGGTCTCAATGCGCCAGCTCACCTGTTTCAAATCCTACGATATTCGCGGCCGGCTTGGTGACGAGCTGAACGAGGATATCGCCCATGCCATCGCTGCTGCCATTGCAGATATCCGCGCCCCCAAAACCGTGCTGCTCGGCATGGATAGCCGCGCCAGCAGCCCCGGGCTGAAGGCAGCGCTGAGCCGGGGTTTTGCCGATATGGGGGTGGATGTGCTTGATATCGGCATGTGCGGCACCGAGGAGGTCTATTTCGCCACCACCCACCTGAAGGCCGATCTCGGTATCGAGGTCACCGCCTCCCATAACCCGATTGATTATAACGGCATGAAAATCGTTGGCCCCGGCGCCCGCCCGCTGGACCCGGATACCGATATGCAGGCCATCCGCGCCCGGGCGGAGAGGGGCGGCTTTAGTTCGGCGGCGCAAAAAGGCCGGGTCACACAGGTGAATCCGCGGGCGGATTATGTGGCCAAGATATTGTCATTTATCGATATCCCAAAACTCAAACCGCTGAAAATACTGGTAAATGCCGGCAATGGCACCGCCGGCCCCAGCTTTGATGCGATTCAGGCAGGGCTGAAAGCCGCCGGCGCGCCGCTTGAATTCATCACGATCAACCACGAGGTTGATTCAAGCTTTCCCAACGGCATCCCCAACCCCATTCTGCCCGAAAACCGGCCCCGGACCGCCAAGGCCGTGCGCGCGCACGGGGCGGATTTTGGCGTGGCCTGGGATGGCGATTTTGACCGCTGCTTCTTCTTTGACCAAAACGGCAGCTTTATCGACGGCTATTACATCGTTGGCCTGCTGGCCCGGCAAGCGCTGGCGGCCAACCCAGGCGCCAGTATTATCCATGACCCGAGGCTGCTTTGGAGCACGGTTGAAATCATCGAGCAATCCGGTGGCAAGGCGCTGCAATCGCGGGTTGGGCATAGTTTTATCAAGGCCGCGATGCGCGAAAATAACGCGGTCTATGGTGGTGAAATGAGCGCACATCACTATTTTAGAGATTTCATGTATTGTGACAGCGGCATGATCCCCTGGCTGCTGATTGCGGAACTCGTCTCTACCTCCAACACCCCGCTCGGGGCGCTGGTCGCGGCCCGCCAGGCCCGCTTTCCCAGCTCCGGCGAGCAAAATTTCACGGTCGAAAACCCGGCAGCGGCGCTGGAGATGGTCAAAGCCCAACTCGGCCCGGAGGCGCAAGAGATCAGCCATGCCGACGGGTTGGGCATGGATTTTGGCGATTGGCGACTCAGCCTGCGCCCCTCGGGCACCGAGCCGCTGCTGCGCCTCAATATCGAAAGCCGCGGGCAGGCTGCTTTGGTGCAGAAACAACTGGCAAGGCTCAAGGTGCTATTGGCCCGTTGAACAGCTGCAGGCCGGTTTAATGGCAAAAACTGTGTAAAACATATTTGACTCTTGGTTTGCTCAGGCATACCAAGGGTTAAATATGTTTTACATGATTCGAGCCAGAGGAGCAGCCGGATGAACTTTGAGGTCAAAAATATATATGCGGGTTTTGCCAGCATGATTATCATTTTCAGCATCTATTTCAGTGTGGTTATCCGCATGTATGGCGAAGGCCGCTTTGAGGGGCCGGAGGGTATGGCGCTGCTTGGCAAGATGATTCTGGTGCTGATGGCCGGGGGGATTGTGCTGCATATCCTGATGGTGATTTTAGCCAATATCCTGCTTGCGATACTGCAAAATGACCCCGAGCCCAGCTTTGTGGTGGACGAGCGTGACAAGCTGATCGAGCTGCGCGGGCTGCGGGTTTCCTACTATATTTTTGGCGCGGGCTATGTGGTGGCGATGATCGCTTTGGCCATGGGGGTGGCGGCTTTTTGGGTTTTCAACCTGCTGCTGGTATTCTGTGCGCTGTCGGCGCTGACGGAAGGTGTGGTCAAGCTGGTGCTATACCGCCGGGGCTTTTGATATGGCCAAGGGCAAGGTTGACAATATCATCCGCAGGCTGCGCTTTGAGCATGGGGAGATGACCCAAAAAGCGCTGGCCGAAAAGGTGGGTGTGACCCGCCAAACCATCATGGCGATTGAAGCGGCAAAATACGCGCCATCGTTGGAACTGGCCTTTATGATAGCGCTGACCTTTGAGCGGCCATTGGAAGAGGTGTTCAGCTTCCAACCCGAGGGGCGAGATCAAGCATGAGAGCCGCCGTGTATCATAAATATGGCCCGCCCGGGGTGGTGGGGGTGGAAGAGATTGCAACCCCGCAGCCAAAGAGGGGTGAAGTGCTTATAAGGGTGCGGGCCGCTACGGTTACAGCGGCGGATTGGCGGATTCGCAGCCTTACTATGCCGCGCGGGTTCGGGGCCTTTGGGCGGCTGGCTTTTGGCCTGTTCGGACCAAGAAAAAAGGTGCTGGGCATGGCGGCAGCGGGGGAAATCGCCGCCTGTGGTGCGGGGGTATCCGGCTTCGTTGTGGGCGAGCGGGTATTGGCGGATTGTGGCACATATATGGGCGCGCATGCAGAATTTTGCGTGGTAAAGGCGGATGGTGCGCTGGCGAAGATGCCGGATAGTTTGGGCTTTGAACAGGCGGCGGCGCTGGTTTTCGGAGGCAGCACGGCGCTTTATTTCTTGCGCGATATTGCCAGGATTCAACCCCGTGAGCAAGTTTTGGTGAACGGGGCTTCGGGGGAAACGGGTGTGGCTTTTGTGCAACTTGCGCAGCACCTCGGGGCCGACGTGGTGGGTGTGTGCAGTGCGGGCAATGCGGGCCTGGTGCGTGGCCTTGGGGCGGCGCGCGTAGTGGATTACGCACAGGAAGATTTTGCGGCGAGTGCTGAGAAATATGACATTATCGTGGATACCGTTGGCAATGCAGGATGGCCGCGCAGCAAAGAGGGGCTGAAAGATAATGGGCGGTTATTGCAGGTTTTGGCGGGGCTGCCAGACATGATTAGCGCGCCGTTTGTATCCAGAAGGGCCGGCCGGAAAGCGTTGACGGGCGTGGCCAAGCCGACCGCCGCCGATTTGTCTTTCCTGGCGGATTTGGTTGTGAGTGGCGCCTTTGCCTCCGTCATCAGCCAGCGGTTTGAACTGGCAGATATTGTCGAGGCGCACCGGCTTGTAGATAGCGGACACAAGGTAGGTAGTGTGATTATCCGCATGTAGGGCGAAGCCTTTCACAAAAATATGTATACATTGGCATACAAGCCCTTGCATTTCACTTGCTCCCCGTGGCAAGAAAGGGCATATCCAAGGAAACATGCTTTCAAGGGAGGTCTTAAATGACTATTCAGGTTGGAACCGACACCGCAAATACCCGCCGCGAGCTAAGCGTGGGCGAGACCAAATTCGCCTATTATTCGATTGAGGCCGCCGAAGCTGCCGGCCTTGGCGATTTCTCAAAGCTCCCCGCCGCGCTCAAGGTGGTGCTGGAAAACATGCTGCGCTTTGAAGATGGCAAAACCGTGAGCGTGGAGGACATCAAAGCCTTTGCCGACTGGGCGAAACAGGGCGGGAAAAACCCGCGTGAGATCGCCTATCGCCCGGCCCGGGTGCTGATGCAGGATTTCACCGGCGTGCCGGCGGTGGTGGACCTCGCGGCGATGCGCGATGGCATTATCAGCCTTGGCGGCGACCCCGAAAAGATCAACCCGCTCAACCCGGTTGATCTGGTGATCGACCACTCGGTGATGATCGACGAATTTGGCAATCCGCGGGCATTCGCGGTGAATGTGGAGCGCGAATACCAGCGCAATATGGAGCGTTACACCTTCCTGAAATGGGGGCAATCCGCCTTTGATAATTTCCGCGTGGTGCCGCCGGGCACCGGCATTTGCCATCAGGTCAATCTGGAGTATCTCTCGCAAACCGTCTGGACGGATAAAGACCAAAACGGGGTTGAGGTGGCTTATCCCGATACGCTTGTGGGCACTGACAGCCACACCACCATGGTCAACGGCCTTGCGGTGCTCGGCTGGGGTGTGGGCGGCATCGAGGCGGAAGCGGCCATGCTCGGCCAGCCGATTTCGATGCTGATCCCCGAGGTGGTCGGCTTTGAGCTGACCGGCGAAATGATGGAAGGCACCACCGGCACCGATCTGGTGCTGAAAGTGGTGGAACTGCTGCGCGAAAAAGGCGTGGTTGGCAAATTTGTGGAGTTCTTTGGTGCCGGGCTGGACAACCTGCCACTGGCGGACCGTGCCACCATCGCCAATATGGCCCC
>WFQA01000275.1 GCA_015487255.1 Paracoccaceae bacterium
GGCAGCAAGCTGAAAAAGGCTGAGAGCCTTGGGGTGGAGGTGCTGAGCGAGGATGAATGGCTTGCGCTGACCGCGCAAAAGGGTTGAAATAGCCCCATGTCGAGCCGCCCCGAGATTCTGTTTCCGCTTTTTGGCGAGGTGAAAAAGCTTAAGGGCATTGGCCCGAAAGGCGCCGCGGCGCTCGAGCATGCCGGGGTGAGCCGCCCCAAAGACCTGCTTTTCACCCTGCCGCATTCCGGGGTGGACCGCCGCTTGCGCAACAGCTTGAAAGGATTTGAGTTTCCCGGTGTGGCCACGGTTGAGGTCACCATCAATGCCTATCGTGAATCCGGCGGTCGCGGGCCGTTTCGGGTGTTGGTAAGCGATGCGGAGCTGGATTTCCAACTGGTGTTTTTCCGTCCTAATGTCGGCTGGCTCAAGCAGCAACTGCCCGAGGGGGAGCGGCGGATCGTTTCCGGCAAGGTCGAGCTTTATGACGGTATTGCGCAAATGCAGCACCCCGAGCATATTTTACAGCCCAATGAGGCCGAAAAGCTGCCAAAATTCGAGCCAAGCTACCCGCTGGTAACCGGCCTGACCCAGCGCGCCATGCGCAAGGCGGCGATCGCGGCGTTGCACATCGCCCCCGATCTGGCGGAATGGATCGAGCCAAGCCTGCTGAAAAAGCACAAATGGCCGGGGTGGAAAGCCGCGCTTGAGGCTGCCCATCACCCAAAAAAGGTGGCGGACCTGCTGCCAGACACCCCGGCAAGGATGCGCCTGGCTTATGACGAGCTTTTCGCCCATCAACTCACGCTGGCCTTGGCGCGGGCAAGGCGCAGGCGGGCCAAGGGGGTTGCGACTGTTGCGGAAGGGCGGCTCGGGGCCAGGCTGGTAGCGGCGCTGCCCTTCACCCCGACCGGCGCGCAAAACCGCGCTGTGGCGGAGATCATCGCCGACCTCGCCGCCACAACCCGGATGAACCGGCTGTTGCAGGGTGATGTCGGGGCGGGCAAAACCCTGGTGGCGATGCTGGCCATGTGCACGGTGGTGGAGGCCGGCGGGCAGGCGGCAATGATGGCCCCGACCGAAATTCTGGCCCGCCAGCATATGGAAAGCCTGCGCGACATGGCCAACACCGCGGGCCTGCGCATGGAGATCCTGACCGGCCGCGACACGGGCAAAAGGCGCATCGCCAAGCTCAAAGCGCTGGCGGCGGGGGAAATCGACATCCTGCTTGGCACCCATGCGATCTTTCAGGAGGATGTTGTTTTCAAGGATTTGCGGCTGGCGATTGTTGATGAACAACACCGGTTTGGCGTGTCCGAGCGCATGCGGCTTTCCGGCAAGGGCGAGATGGTGGATAGCCTTGTGATGACCGCCACGCCGATTCCGCGCTCTCTTGCGCTGTCGCATTACGGCGAGATGGATATCTCGGTGCTGGATGAAAAGCCACCCGGCCGCAAGCCGATTGAAACCGTGATCATTTCGTCAGCGCGCATCGATCAGGTGGTCGAGCGGCTGCGCGTGGCGATCAGGGATGGGCAGCAGGTTTTTTGGGTTTGCCCATTGGTGGAAGAATCAGAGGTGATGATGCTGACCGCCGCCGAGGAGCGTTACCGCGCTTTGCGCCTCGCCTTGGGGGAAGATGCGGTGGGGCTGGTGCATGGCCAGCTCAAATCCGAGGAGAAGGACGCCGCGATGGCGGATTTTGTTGCCGGAAAAACCAAGGTGCTGGTGGCCACGACCGTGGTTGAAGTGGGGGTGGATGTGCCCAATGCCAGTATCATGGTGATTGAGGGCGCGCAAAATTTCGGCCTGGCGCAACTGCACCAGTTGCGCGGGCGGGTCGGGCGGGGCGGGCGCTCCTCAAGCTGTGTGCTGATCTATGACCCGCCGCTGAGCCAAAATGGCATGGCCCGCCTCAAGATCATGCGCGAGACCGAAGACGGGTTCAGAATCGCCGACGAGGATCTGCGCCTGCGCGGCGCGGGTGATCTGCTCGGGGTGCAGCAATCGGGCCTGCCCAAATTCCATATCGCCGATCTGGAGGTGCAAAGCGAGCTGATGCGCACCGCCCAGGATGACGCCCGCCTGCTGCTGGAGCGCGACCCCGAGTTGGATGGTGCGCGCGGGCAGGCAGCGCGGGTGCTGCTTTATCTGATGGATCGGGATAAGGCGTTTTTGTTGCTGAAAGTAGGGTGATTCCTAAAGCGTTTTGCGTTTGGCTTGGATCGATTTTTCCATTGAACGCGATTGTTTCACAATAGCTGACACAAAGGAAAAATCGATAAGCCGGTCCTGATAAAACCCAAAATGCTATATATGTTCCACAAATGTTCTTGACAATTCGGGGCAAATAGAGAACATTAAGGAAACTTAACGGATATTAACCCACGGAGAACACCATGGCAGCGCTGATACGGAAATTCGAGAATTCACCGGCAAAAGAGCTGATTGAAGATGCACTGACCCTTGGCGCGATATTTGCCATGGTGATGGTGGTTTTGTCCTTTTAAGCGCAGCCCCAAGTCTGCTCGTCCGGCCCGATCTGCCTTCGGCCCGGATGCACCACCTCGGCGCGGCCTCAGGGCTGCGCCATTTTTTTGGCCTGTGCAATGGCCTCCAGCGTGGCTTCCAGCGCCAGCATGATAGAGGCATGGCGGTTTTTATAACCCCGCGCCGGGCGCAATATTTCATATCTTTCAAAAGGTGCCGAGGGGGTTGCGCCATCACCCTTGAGCAGGGCCAAAAGCTGGTCGCGCGCGGTTATGATCTGCGCCTCGCTGGCCCCAATCGCCGCTGCTCCCAATATGGAAGCCGAAGCCTGCCCCAGCGCGCAGGCCTTCACATCCTGCCCGAATCGGGTGATCCTCTCACCGTCAAAATCAAGGCTGACAGCCACGTTGGAGCCACAAAGCGGCGCGCGTTTACGCACCTGCGCCATTGGCTTTTCTATCAGCTCGGCATGGGGAATATCCGCCGCCAGCGCCAGAATCTGGTTGGAGTATAGGGCGATAAGATCACTATCATCTGGCATTTTGTGCCCCCGCTGGCTATGGCTATCCGATAGATAGGGGCTGCGTGCGGGAATGAAAAGCAAAATGGAAAAATTTGATATCACAACTGTGAAATTCAACGATCAGGGGTTAATCCCGGTCATTGCCCAGGATGCCAAAACCCTTGAGCTACTGATGCTGGCATGGATGAATGCGGCGAGCCTGAGCGAAACCCTTAAAACCGGCCGCATGACCTACTGGTCCCGCTCGCGCCAAGCCTATTGGCGCAAGGGCGAAAGCTCCGGCCATGTGCAAACCCTGAAAGACATGCGGATAGATTGCGACCGAGACTGCCTGCTGGCCATGGTCGAGCAGGTCGGCCCCGCCTGCCACACCAACCGCAAAAGCTGTTTTTATACCGCGATCAGGCAAGGCGAAGAGGTCGAGCTTTCAAAGCCCGAATAAGGCACCGCCTTTTCATAAATTCTCTAAGTCGCAAGCGCCAAACTATCAGCGCGGCGCGGGCAAGCCGCTTCCACAAGCGCACCACCAGCCGCGCCGCCCCCGAGCGTAGCGAGGCCACAGCGCCGCAGCGCATTTTGCCTCTGGCAAAATGCACTTTGGCTACAGCCTGACCATCCGTCGAATATCCGCTGGCCCAGCCCCTTCAGCCCTGAACCTAGCAATCGCCCGCGCATCATCCCGCTTGGCCAGCCGCTTGCCGCTCTCATCCCTTATCAGCGCATGATGATGATAGACCGGCGTTGGCAACCCCAGCAGTTTTTGCAGGATCACATGAATCTTGGTCGTCTCAAACAGGTCCTGCCCCCGGGTCACATGGGTAATGCCTTGAAAAGCATCATCGAGCACCACCGACAAGTGATAAGACGTGCCCATCCCCCGCCGCGCCAGCACAATGTCACCGATATTCTTCACCGCTTCTTCCGCAGTAAATTCAATCAGCCCGCTCTCACCCTTCGGCCCGCCGCCGGTTTCCGTAAAATAAAAAACCTCATCACCCACCCGGCTATCGCCATAAAACCCGGCCATGGCCATATTCAGCCGCAGCGGCTTAAACGGCGCCGGATATTCCCGACAGGCATTGATTTTATCCCGACAGGTGCCGGGGTAGATCACCCCGTCCGGCCCCACCCCCTCCTGCGGTGCGCAGATAGCCTCAGCGATATCTTTTCGGGTGCAATTGCAAGGGTATAGCAGCCCCTCCCGCCACAAATCGTCAATGGCGCGGCGATAGATGGGCAGGCGGGTGGATTGACGCATCACCGGCTTTGGCCAGTAAATCCCGAGCCACTCCAAATCATCAAAAATCTGCTGCTCCCATTCAGGGCGGCAGCGGCTTTGATCGATATCCTCGATGCGCAGCAAAAACGCACCCCCGTTAGCCAGCGCCCGGTCCCATGCGGTGAGCGCACTATAGGCGTGGCCCAGATGCAACGGGCCGGTAGGGGAGGGGGCGAAGCGCTCTATATGAGCCATGCCGAAAAATCCGCCTTGGCGCGGTCGGTATAGGCTTTGTAGCGGGTCTTGCGATTGCGCCGGCCCTTTTTGGCCTCCACCTCGGGAAACAGCCCGAAATTCACGTTCATCGGCTGAAAGGTTTTTGCCTCCGCCCCGCCGGTAATATGGGTGATCAGCGCGCCCATGGCGGTGGTATCGGGTGGCGGCAACAGCAGCTCACCGCGCGCCTGCGCCACGGCCATCCGCCCCGCCAGCAGCCCCATGGCGGTGCTTTCCACATAGCCTTCCACCCCGGTAATTTGCCCGGCCATACGGATATTGGGTTGGGCTTTGAGCTGCATCTGTGCATTCAGCAGGCGCGGAGAATTGATGAAGGTATTGCGGTGAATCCCCCCCAGCCGGGCAAACTCCGCCTCTTCCAGCCCCGGAATCATGCGCAGTACTTCTTTTTGCGCGCCGTATTTCATCTTGGTCTGAAAGCCAACCATGTTAAACAGCGTGCCAAGCGCGTTATCCCGGCGTAACTGCACCACCGCGTGGGGCTTTATATCCGGCACATGCGGGTTGGTCAGCCCCACCGGTTTCATCGGCCCCCAGCGCAGGGTTTCGCGGCCCCGCGCCGCCATCACCTCTATTGGCAGGCAGCCGTCAAAATAGGGCGTGTCACGCTCCCAATCCTTGAATTCGGTTTTTTCCGAGGCAATCAGCGCATCGATAAAGCCGTTATACTGCGCCTCGTCCATCGGGCAGTTGAGATAGGCGGTGCGGTCGGCCTCGGTCTCGCCCTTGTCATAGCGCGACTGGAACCACGCTTTGTCCATGTCCACGCTCTCGGCATATACAATCGGCGCGATGGCATCAAAAAACGCCAGCCCGTCCTCGCCGCCCGCCGCAAGAATCGATTTGGCAAGGGCGGTGGAGGTGAGGGGACCAGTGGCAATAATCGTGTTATCCCAATCGGGCAGGGCGGTTATTTCGCCTGTTTCAAAGCCGATATTCGGATGCGCGCGCAGCCGTTCGGTAACAGCACCGGAAAACGCATGCCGATCCACTGCCAAGGCACTGCCTGCGGGCAGGGCGTGGGCATCGGCCATTTCCATGATCAGCCCGCCCGCCTGGCGCATTTCCCAGTGGAGCAGGCCCACGGCATTCCCCTCATGGTCATCCGAGCGGAAGGAATTGGAGCAGACCAGCTCGGCAAAATCGCCGGTCTGGTGGGCGAAAGTGCCGACAGCGGGCCGCATTTCGTGCAGCACCACGGGCAGCCCCGCCTGCGCGACCTGCCAGGCGGCCTCGGAGCCGGCCATGCCGCCGCCGATTATATGTATAGGATCAGCCATGGAACCGGATTACGGGATCATACCCGAAATGAAAAGGGGCGGTTTTGATATTCACCAAAACCGCCCCGAAAGCTTACTTATGTTTTGCTCTTATAGCGCCACCAGATTTATATTCAAAAAGTTGAAGCCGCGCTTGCCAAAGGCACGCTCATCGGATTGCGGGCCAAAGCTGTAGGATACACTGGCGGCGATTGCGCCATCGCCATCAGCGACCCCGTTGGTATAGGAAACCAAATAAGACACCCCGACCGACATAGGCAGATTGGCGAACTGGTAGTCCACCCCGATTGTATAAACGTTAAGGGGGGAAGATTCAAAAAAGTACCTGGTCCAGCCGATATTGGCGGTCAGGGGGGCGCTGATTTGATAATAGGCGTTGGCGCTGAACTGGGCGACTTCGAAAGGTATGTCGGGAGATACGGTTCTTGCAATGCTGAATTCTGTATCCAGGTTTCCAAAATCGAGCAGCGCCTCTGCGCCGTAAGTCAGGGTTTTGGGGCCAAAACCCTCTGAAGTGTTGTCATAGGCGACAAATCCGCCAAGCTTGACCCGGTCGGAAACCGTTCCGAAAACATGCAGGGCGGCATCGTAGGATTCTATGGTTGAACCGCCACCAGATACGGCGACTCCCGCACCAAAATCGACCTGAAAGCCGAGTGCGCCGCTGGTAAATATAGCTTGGCCATTCAGGCTATAGCCCACGATATCGGCAGAAGGATCCACCGGAACAAGCGCATCCACAGAAACTTCCATGCCTGAAAAAGCAATTTGAGCCTGCGCTGATACGCCGGCACCGAGAAAAAGCGCGGCTACGGTAACAATATTCTTCATAATCAACTTCTGAGTTAAAACTATAGATAACCAATAAACCGTCTTTTTCTATTTTCAAGCGTAATAACAAGTGCGGTGGAGATTTGGTTCATCCCGTGTGTCTTGGCGGTCACTTCCGCAGGCTTGTTAATCACCTTGAACGGGGGCGGAAATTCGTTGTTGGCGGCTTTATCTTTCCTTCCCCCCTTTTCCTTTGCTGTTTTCACCATTACCTTAGCGCAAACGCCAGACAGGAGAACAAAATGGCCGAGATCAAAGACCCTGAAAATACCGTGATTATTGAAACCGACACCGGCAATGTGGTGGTCGAGCTTTTGCCCGATGTCGCCCCCGGCCATGTGGAGCGCATGAAGGAGCTGGCCCGCGCCGGTGAATATGACAATGTGGCCTTTCACCGCGTGATAGACGGTTTCATGGCCCAAACCGGCGATGTGGCCAATGGTGACATGGAGGATAACTTCAACCTGCGTATGGCGGGCACCGGCGGCTCTGACAAGCCCAACCTGAAGGCCGAATTCTCCAGCCTGCCTTTTGATCGCGGCGTGCTGGGCGCGGCGCGCTCGCAAAACCCTGATTCTGCCAATTCGCAGTTTTTCATCATGTTGGCCGATGGCCATTTCCTCAACGGTCAATACACGGTTTATGGCCGGGTGATTGAAGGCATGGAGCATGTAGACGCCATTCCCAAAGGTGAGCCGCCCGCCGCACCGGGCCGGATGAAATCGGTCAAAGTGGCGACAGACACATGATCCGCCGGGGCTTTTTGAAAGCGCTGATGCTGGCCGGGATTGCCCTTGCCAGCCCGGCCATCGCGCAAGAGGTTGACGACAATAACGTGCTGGTGCTGGAGATTTCTGGCGAGGCCAGCGGCATTGTCGAAATTCTGCTGCGCCCCGATCTGGCCCCGCTGCATGTGGCGCAAATCACCAGCCTGGCTCGCGCGGGCGCTTATAACGGCGTGGCCTTTCATCGGGTGATTGACGGTTTCATGGCGCAAACCGGTGATGTGGAATTTGGTTCGGTTGCGGATTATGACGGCCGCATGGCCGGGCGCGGCGGCTCTGCTCTGCCCGATATTCCGGCAGAGTTTTCCGACCTTGCTTTTGAGACCGGTGTGGTGGGCATGGCGCGCTCCAACAACCCTGATTCCGCCAATTCGCAGTTTTTCATCATGTTTGACCGCGCCGCCTCGCTCGATGGCAGCTACACGGTGTTTGGCCGGGTGATCGAGGGCATGGATGTCATCAACGCCATCAAGCGCGGCAGTGCCCGTGCCAATGGTGCGGTGGCCGAAAACCCCGATTTCATCAACCGTGCGTGGATCAAGGGTGATGGCCCGCCCGAGTAACCCTTCATCAACCCGCGTCACAAGCCTGTGAGGCGGGCTGGATAAAATATTCATTCTGGCCCATGCTTTCAATATTATTTTGAAAGGGGGCCGGAATGCTCAAACCACTTACCGTGATCCTGGCCGTGTTTGGCGCGGCCCCGGCTGTTTCTCAGGTCAATTTCTGGCAATATGAATGGCCCCTGACCGATTTTGAGAAATCCAGCGTTGATTTCATCGAGATCCTCTCCGGCGGCCCGCCAAAAGACGGTATTCCGGCGCTGGATGACCCTGAGTTGATCGGGGTCGGCGCTTCCGATGTGCCGCCACGCGAGCCGGTGGTCACGGTCGAGATCGAGGGCCAGACCCCGCGCGCCTATCCGCTGCGCTATCTGACCTGGCACGAGATCGTCAATGATACCATCGGCGACACCCCGATAGCCGTCACCTTCTGCCCGCTGTGCAATTCCGGCATCGTGTTTGACCGCCGCCTGAATGGCGAATTGCTGAGCTTTGGGGTCAGCGGCAAGCTTCGGCTTTCCAACCTGATCATGTATGACCGCGAAACCGAAAGCTGGTGGCAGCAATTTGGCGGCGAGGCGATTGTGGGCACCTATACCGGCGCGGTTCTGACCACGGTGGTCAGCTGGACGGAATCCTTCGAGGAATATTCGGCCCGCAACCCCGACGGGCTGATCATGGCCGAGCCAACCGGCTTTCGCCGCCCCTACGGCCAAAACCCCTATGACGGATATGACAGTTCCAGCCGCCCCTTCCTATATAGCGGCGACCCGCCGCCTTTTGGCATCGAGCCGCTTTCAAGGGTTATTCAGGTGGGCAGCAAGGCCTGGCCAATGGAGCGGCTGCGCGAGGCCGAGGTGATCGAAGAAGCCGGGGTGAGGATCGTGTGGCGCGCGGGCATGGCCTCAGCACTTGACGGGCGGGAGATCGCCACCAGCCGCGATATCGGCTCGATCCGGGTGTTTGATGCCGCGGGCAATCCGGTTGACCACGATGTGGTTTTTGCCTTTGCCTTTGACGCGTTTTTCCCGGATGGGGAGTGGATGCTGGAATAGGGGGCCGGAAGGTGGGCTAAAACCCCCGCCACGGATTCACTCCGTTTTTACCAGGGCATGGCGCTTTTTGCCCGCCGAAAGCTTGACCGTTTCGGCAATTTCATCGGGCGAAATCATGCTGCCAGGGTCATTGACCTGCACATCATTCATTCTGGCCCCGCCTTCCTTGATCAGCCGCTTGGCCTCCTTGCCCGATTTCACCAGCCCGGTTTTGATAAAAAGCTGCACGATGCTGATACCATCTGCCAGCTCTGAAGCGGGCAGGATCACCGTTGGCAGGTCATCCCCCACGCCGCCTTTCTCAAACACCTCCCGCGCCGTGGCCGCCGCCGCCTCTGCCGCTGCTTCACCATGCGCCATGGCCGTGGCCGCATTGGCCAACGCGATTTTGGCGTCGTTGATCTCGGCGCCTTGCAGCGCGGCGAGGCGCTCGCACTCCTCCAGCGGGATTTCGGTGAAAAGCTTCAGGAATTTACCCACATCCGCATCCAAAGTGTTGCGCCAGAATTGCCAGAATTCATAAGCGCTGAGGCGATCCTCGTTCAGCCACACGGCACCAGCCACCGATTTACCCATCTTGGAGCCGTCTGCCTTGGTCAAAAGCGGGGTTGTCAGGCCAAAGACCGCATTGCGGTTGATGCGCCGCGTCAGGTCTATCCCGTTAACGATATTGCCCCATTGATCCGTGCCACCCATCTGTAATGCACAGCCAAACCGGTTGTTTAACTCCATAAAATCATAGGCTTGCAGCAACATGTAGTTGAATTCAAGGAAAGTCAGCGGCTGCTCGCGGTCCAGCCGCAGGCGCACGCTATCAAAGGTCAACATCCGGTTGATGGTGAAATGCCGACCGTAATCACGCAGAAAATCAATGTAGTTCAACTGCTCCAGCCATTCGGCATTATTGGGCTGGATCGCATCGGTCTCGCCCGTGCCAAAACGCAGGTATTTATCAAAAACCTTGCGAATCCCCGCGATGTTGTCGTTTATCTTTTTGGTGGTCAGCTGCGGGCGGGATTCGTCCTTGCCGGAAGGGTCTCCGATTTTGGTGGTGCCGCCACCCATCAGCGTGATCGGCTTGTGGCCGGTGTTTTGCAGCCAGCGCAGCATCATGATCGGAATCAGCGAGCCGACATGCAGGCTGTCCGCCGTGGCGTCAAAGCCGATATACCCCGGCACGACCCCTTTGAGCAGCGCATCGTCAAGCCCTTCCATATCGGTGCAATCGGCCAGGAATCCGCGGCTCTGCATCACATGCAAAAACTCGGATTTGGGTTTGTAGGTCATCGGTCTTCATCCATTTTACTATCCGCTGCCTGCTGAATAGCAGAACCGCCGCCAAATTAAAGGCCCCGCGTGGATTTTGATTGAACATGCCGCTGCCGCCGCTATGTTAGGCAGATTAACATTGGGGCTGAACATGGAAGATAAAATCAACCGGCTAGTGGAAAAGCAGCTGCGCAAACCGGCCTTTCCGGGGCTGACCTTATCAC
>WFQA01000276.1 GCA_015487255.1 Paracoccaceae bacterium
GCTGCTGGGGCTTTACCTGTGCCGGGCGGCTTTTCAGGGGGCTTTGTGGCGGCAGTGGGGGCGGATATTTGACCGGGTGCGGCTGCGCAGGATGATGGTGGTCAACAGCGATATCATGATCCGCTCGGTGCTGCTTCAGGGCAGTTTCATGGCGTTTTTGTTTCTGGGGGCCGGGCTGGGGGATGTGACCTTGGCGGCCAATCAGATTATGTTGCAATTTGTGACTATCACCGCCTATGCGCTGGATGGCTTTGCTTTTTCGGCCGAGGCGCTGGTGGGCGGGGCGATGGGGGCTGGCAACCGGGCGGCATTGCGCCGCGCGGCAATATTCTCCAGCTTTTGGGCTTTGCTTGGGGCGTTGTTGCTTGTGCTGGTTTTTGCTGTTTTCGGGCCGTGGTTGATTGCGGTGATGACCACCTCCGAGCCGGTGCGTGATGAATCTATGCGTTACATTTGGTGGATGGTGATCTTTCCGCTGATTGGCCTGCCAAGCTGGATGTTTGACGGGGTTTTCATCGGGGCTACGCGCACCCGGGAGATGCGCCTCGCCATGCTGCAATCCACCCTGGCTTATATGGTGTTCTTGGCAATCTTGGTGCCGTTGATAGGTAATCACGGGCTGTGGCTCTCGTTGATGTTGTTTGACATTGTGCGTGCCCTGACGCTTTGGCGCTATTACCCGGC
This sequence comes from Paracoccaceae bacterium, assembly GCA_015487255.1. Taxonomy (GTDB): domain Bacteria; phylum Pseudomonadota; class Alphaproteobacteria; order Rhodobacterales; family Rhodobacteraceae; genus UBA3077. Next base: position 685 of record WFQA01000276.1, read on the forward strand.
GCTGGAAGCAAGTGCTGTGCCCCCCCGAGCGTAAGCGAGGCCACCGCCGCCGGCAAGCCGTGTTTTCAGCTTTGCTGAAAACCGTGCCTTTGCCGAGTGGGGGGCTTTAGCCTCCCCGAGGTAAAGGCAAGCCCGGCGGTTGGAATTTTTACTGCGGTGCCGCCGCTCGCGCCTCCTGCGGCGACCTGAAGTCGTCGGCTGCGCCTCCTTGGTTCAGGGCACCTTGTCGGCGCGCTTCGGCTTCGCCTCAGATGGTCATTTGAACAGGTTCAATACACTTTCCGGCGGGCGGCCCAAAGCGGCTTTGCCATTGTAACGCACAACCGGGCGCTCGATTATTTCCGGGTGCGTTGCCATTGCCGCAAGCAGCACTTCATCGCTGGCATCATCTGCAAGGTCCAGTGCCTTGAAAGCCGCATCTTTTTGCCGGATCAATTCGCGCGGAGCCTTGCCCAGTTCTGCCAGCACCTCGCGGATTTCATCAGCAGAAGGGGCCACATCCTTATAAAGGATTATCTTTGGGTCAATCCCGGCCGCTTTCAACAGCGCGAGGGTCTGGCGCGATTTGGAGCAGCGCGGGTTATGCCATATCTGTGTTTCACTCATAAGAATTCATCCCTTCCCGTACCGACGGCGTCAGCCACATTATTAAACCCGTTTGTAGCCAGCAGCGCATCCAATCCATGCGCAATTTCTGCCGCCAGCCCGATGCCTTTATAGACCAGCGCCGTATATAGCTGCACCGCCGAAGCTCCGGCGCGGATTTTGGCAAAGGCCTGCTCGGCGCTGCCCACGCCACCAACCCCGATCAGGGGCATCGCCCCGTTGGTCAGCTTAGAAAGCTGCGCCAGCACCCGGGTGGATTTCTCAAACAATGGCTGCCCGGAAAGCCCGCCGACCTCGTTGGCAAAAGCGCTGTGCAGCCCTTGCCGGTCAAGGGTGGTGTTGGTGGCGATGATCCCGGAGACCCCGGTTGTTATCGCCGCATCCACAATCTGGGCAAGCTCGCTCTCATCCAAATCAGGGGCGATTTTCAGGAAGATCGGAATAGGGCGGGGCAGGCTGGAGCGGGCCTCCATCACACCAAGAAGCAGGGCACCCAGCGCCGCCTTGCCCTGCAAATCCCGCAGGCGTTCGGTATTGGGGGAGGAGACATTGACCGTGGCGAAATCCACATATGGTCCGATATGGGTGAGAACGCGGGCAAAATCCCCGGCGCGGTTTTCACTGTCCTTATTGGCCCCGAGATTAATACCGGCAATGCCAGCGCGCGGTTTTGCAAGCCGCCTGGCAATCGCCTTCATTCCGTCATTGTTAAAGCCAAAGCGGTTGATGGCAGCTGCATCCGGGGCCAGCCGGAACAGCCGTGGCTTGGGGTTGCCGGGCTGGGCGCGGGGGGTGGCGGCGCCAAACTCAACATAGCCAAAACCCGTGCGCAGCAGCGGGGCTACGGCCACGGCGTTTTTATCAAACCCGGCCGCGAGACCAATGGGGTTGGGCAGCGAAAGCCCGGCCAGAGTGCAGGCAAGGCGCGGGGTGTTGACCGGGCCGGGCATGGGCGCAAGCCCAAGGCGCAGGGCGCGCAAGGCCAGTGCATGTGCCGCCTCGGGCGGCAGCAGGTGCAGGGCAGGAAGCGCAAGTTTTTGCAACATGGCCTTCATAGCATGCCACCCGGAAAAAAATGGCCCGCAGCTTTAACCGGCAGCGGCCTGGCCCAGAGCACGTCATCCATGCGTAAAGCACGGTAAAGATGCGGGAAAAGCGCACCGCCGCGCGAAGGCTCCCATTTAAGCCCGGCGCAGGTATCGGCCTCCACCGCCAGCAGCATCAGCCCCTCAATCCCGGCAAAATATTTGGCGGCGGTTTCAGCGGCCTGTGCGGCTGTGGAAAAATGCACATAACCGTCAGCCAGATCAACCGGCGCGCCCAGGGTCTCGCCCCGGCTTTGCAAGGCCTGCCACTCTTCGGCGCGGAAAATTTTGTAAATGATCATGGTCTGCAAATGCCGTGCATCGCGCGCCTGGTCAATATCAAAATAGTTTGAGTCGTTATATGCCTAAATTTTGTGACAGTTTTATGAAAAGCTGCGGGTTAAATTCCGGGAGAAATGCCCAAATCTTAACAGGGTGCTTACCAATATGGCTGATCTTATCTGCAAACCCATGGCAATTAGAGGGCGGCTGATGTCTCTGTTCATTCAAAACATGCTGGATATTTCAACCGGGCACCTGACCGAGGATACGCGGCGGCGTATGGGGGAGGATTCGCGCAATTTTTTTATCGGCAAACCCTGCTCGCTGCCCTTTGCGGTGAAGGGCAGCAGCTTTGGCTGGTTTGTCGATGTGCGGGACGCGGATGAACGCGCGGCCTCGGGGGCGCCATACCCTTTTGATATCGTGGACTGTTATGAACTGGCCCTGCGAATGGGCTGCGCCTATATTCTGTTTGATCGCGATGCCGAGCGCCACCCGGAGCTGAACTGGTATGGCGACCGGGGGCAGGAAGCCTATGTTGAGCAGCCAGAGGTGGCCGGGGCAGATGGAAATGATGAGTTGCCGCGCACCATAAACCACTTCAAGGCGATGCTTTCGCAATAAAATAATGCGGAATAAAGACGTTACTGATTCGATATTTTTTAGGAAAACTTCTCGAAAGCCGACAAAAAACAACAATTTTCCACATCGCCATGGTTTGCGCAGCATATAACGCAACTAATTATCAAAGATAATTTTTTCCGGTTGGTGATGAAAATACGCCGCATTTTAAATAGCTTATGTGATCTTGCTAACCTGCAAGAGTTTCGGATTTTGTAATAAATCCAGAAAAACCGTGGTTTTGATAAATTTTACATCCATTTTTACTTCGCCTAGTATATATATTAACATGCATGCAGGGCAATTTAGTCAGTGCCGCCGTGTTATCAGTTTCGCTCTGTATGCACATCCTGCTTCCCTCCAACAGCCTAATCAAAGCGCTTTCAGTTGTGACGTCTGGTTGACGTAGGGGCATGTTTCGCATGGCAGGTGCTGCGCCATCCTTTCGTTTGATTTGTTGAAAAATTCACAAAACCGCCTCATTTGGCCACACTGTTGCCCCAGTCGCTTGGCAAAAGCAACATGTGCATAGGGTAGTTCAAGAGTGCCGCCGTGTTAATAGTCAGCCCTATGCACACCCCGGGGCTTAGCGGGTAGCTTGATAGACCAGCGCTCCACCGACCACCAGCAAAACCCCGGCCAGCACCGCCAACGCGATTTTGACCTTTGACCACGGGCGCTCGCCCTTTACCTTGCCGCTCTGGCCGTTGACCACAAAGCGATAGGTCTCGCCCTGATATTTATAAGCGGCCAGCCAGACCGGCAGCAGCACATGCTTATAGGTGATCTCGCTCAGCTTGATATTGAGCGCGTTGATACGCTGCTCGTCACCGCCAATATCGCGCCTGACCAGCGCCCTGATCTCGCGCTCCATAATCGCTTCGGCCTCGCCAAACCCTTCACGCAGTTCTACCGAATAAGCCTCCGCCCCGTAGCCGGCCAGATAATTCGGGCTGAAATCCTTCAGGGCGGAAAGATCCCACGGAGCCAGTTGGTCGGTAAAGCGCTTGGGCAGGGATTTGGAGGCGAGAACCAAAATATCGTCAAAGAATTTGGCGACCCGCCCCGAGACCCGCCGCCAGCGGATCTTGCGCACTTGCCGGGTTTTGCTCACGGTTTTACCGTTTTCGGTGGTGGTGTAGCGCTCGGTAACATAATAATAAGTGCCGCGCTGGCCGGCATAGTCGCTCTGGCTCTGGGCGTCATAGGTCCAGTAGGGCACATACATGCCCTGCATCTTGCGGCCCTTGCGGGCATATTCCTTCAGGTTATTTGGCGCAAACCACAGCTTGCCCAGCCAGGCGTTCATTGCCTCGCGGGCTTTGTCTTCCGAGAGCACAAAGGGCAGCACGCCTTTGGGCCTTATCTTGCGGGTGCTGCGCGGCTCCAGCACGATCGGGCTGGCGCAGAAAGGGCAGTCTTTTGAATAGGTGTCGCCTTCAAACTCCACCTGCGCGCCGCAATTGCTGCAAGCGGTTACCCGGGTTTCTTCCATATCCGCTTCGGGGATGTCATTATTGAGCGCGGCCTGAAAATCCTGCTCGGTATTGGCCAGCCCGGTCTCACCCTCGCCGTCAAAATCCTGCTCATGGCCGCAATAGGCGCATTTGAGCTTGTTGGCCTCGGCATCAAATTGCATTTGCGAGCCGCAAACCGGGCAGGGGAAGCGAAATTCTTCGCTGTTTTCAATGGCTTCATCTTGCATATTTTGGCCCCGAAAAGCTAGGTTTCCGGGGCCAGTATGCGGATTTATCAAGTGGCTGCAAGCCTTTAAGCCGGTGGGGGTGGCGGTGGTGGCATAATGGTAAACAGCTGCGCCAGTTCGTTAATATCGCCAGCCTTTTTCCAGCCATCCTGCCCGGCGGTCCAGACCATGCTGTCGCGTTTCAGGCTGCCGTCACTGGCCATGCGGCCAAGGGCCGCGCGCGAAAACGGCCCGGTGGTGGCACCGTTTTCGGCAACATGCCACACGGCTTCAACCGGTGGAGGTGGCGGGCTGGCGGCGGGCTGGGCCGCCGCGCCCGCCATGGTGCCGGCCATGTTTTGCGCCATCGCCATGCCCATGCCCATGCCAAGCCCGGCCCCCATGCCGCCCCCGCCATCGGGGTTGTTGGCGGCGTCGCCCATGGCTTCGGCAGCGGCAAACTGGGTAAATTTGCTCAGATCCCCAACCACCCCCATCGAGGTGCGCTTGTCCATCGCCTCTTCCACCGCGGCGGGAAGGGAGATGTTTTCGATCATGAATACCGGCATTTCCAGCCCGTATTCAGCCATTTGCGGCGAGATCGCTTCAGCGACGATGCTGCCCAACCCATCCATATTGGCCGCCATATCCAGCACCGGAATTTTGCTGGCCGCCACCGTGTTGGCAAAGCGCGGCACGATCAGGTTGCGGATCTGGCTGGAGATTTCATCGGTGGTGAACTCGCCATCGGTGCCCACGATCTCGCGCATGAATACCGCCGGGTCGCTGACCCGGATGGTATAGGTGCCAAAAGCGCGGATACGCACCACGCCAAACTCCGGGTCGCGGCACATGATCGGGTTTTTGGTGCCCCATTTGAGGTCCTGAAACCGGGTGGTGTTGATGAAATAAATCTCTGATTTGAACGGGCTTTGAAAACCGTGATCCCAGCTTTGCAACGTGGTCATGATCGGCATATTGTTGGTTTCCAGCATATACATGCCGGGGGGGAACACATCGGCGAGCTGCCCTTCATGGATAAACACCGCCGCCTGCCCCTCGCGCACGGTCAGCTTGGCGCCGTATTTTATCTCGTTGCCACGGCGCTCAAAACGCCACACAAGGGTATCGTCGGTATCATCGGTGTGCTCGATGACGTCAATAAATTCGCCACTGAGGAAATCAAAAATGCCCATTCGGGACCTCCTTAAAATATTTAGCTGGGCCTAACTTAAGCACTGAAAGCCGCGCAGACAATGTATTTATCACCAAATATCGTCAATGATCGCAGGTAACAGCAGGCGGACCTCTGCCGCATTCATGCCCGGTTTCAACCGTGGATCATAAAGGATTTGCAGCAAAAGCTCGTCATGTTTGGTCAGGGCGGCAAACTCCTCGTCATCATTGAAGATCGAGGGCCGGGCCTCGGGGCTGTCATTGGGCAGGCCCAGCGCCTGGGCCATTTCTTCCTGCACACAGGCGCTGCGCAGCGCCCCGCTTTGCTCGGATTTGATCAGGATCACCGAGGCGGTATAGCTATCCCGGCTTTGTTGGGGCGAGAGCGAAAACGCATTGCAAAACATGTTTTCAGGGCTGTTGGCAAAGGTCTCCTCCACCTTGCGCGGCGGGGCGGTGACATAGCGGGCAAGCTCGCGGGCATAGCGCGGCTGCTCGGC
>WFQA01000277.1 GCA_015487255.1 Paracoccaceae bacterium
AGGGCGAGCTGGAATTCATGGCCGAGATCCGCTACGAGCTGAACATAGACCGCCTGCACGGCGCCGCCATCGAGCGCGGCGCCCGCGCCCGCCACATGCAGCTGCCCTAACAGGGCATGGCGGCGCCACGCTCATGGCCATGCCACCCAACGCTCCAGCCAATATCAGGTGAGCGGCCGGTCAACAAGCATCCCGCGCCGGTTGCGGGTTGGGCGCATTGCCGTGGCCTCACCCCCGAATGGCACCGAAAGCTTAAGCCCCCACATCCCGGGGCTTGTGCCCCCGGTCATTTCATAATCATATTGCAGGGTTACGGTCAGCGGCGGGCTGAATTGCGTTGCAAACCTATATGAACCGGCAAGGCCGAGATTGGTTATGGCATAACCGTCAAACGCCTGATAATCGGCCCGCCCTCCAACGGCCCAGCCATTGCCAAGGTCGTAATCTGCCGCCGCGCCCAGCATGTAAAAATCCAAGCCCCGCGCAACGCCCAAACCCGCGTAAAGTTCAAGCCTCATCCTGTCTGACAAGGCAATGCGCCCTGTCAATCCGTAAGAGGTGGTTGGCGGTGTGCTTAGGCCATAAGCCATAAAAGTAGTGTCCGTGAACGCGCCGAGCCGAACGGTTTCGGAAATATCCCAATAGGGGTTCAGCAAAATTTCAAACCCGGTATAGGCATAGGGGAAAACCGAATCCGGGTTATTGGTCAAATAGGCCATTTCCGCCTCAATACCCAGATCGGGAGCAAACCCGATATCCGCCGCGACCCCGATTTGCCAAGTGCCGATCGGCAGGGAAGAGCCGGTTTCCCCGTAGCGATAGCCAATATTGAACTCAGCGGATTTGAATGTCAGATTTTGCGCGGAAGCGGTGGTTCCAATAAACAACGCAATGGCGGCCATAGAATACTTCATGAGAAGATCCTCCAAAAAAACTGGTGGCCGCCAGATGCACAGCGCTAAAACGAAATCAAATCCATGTCAAGCCTCGCGCATCACGCCCGCATTGGCGGCAGGCAATCCGGCAAGGTAAGTATTTTCCCGTTTCATGCCGTCTTAGGTTATACTGGGTTAGGTTCACCCTTTGTCAGGAGGTCAGAATGCGCAACCTAATTCTGTTTTTTACACTCAGCTTTTCATCAGCATTGGCCCAGCCCGAATTGCCGCTGCCCTTACTTTACACCGTCACCGGGGTTGCTGCAGATGATACGCTCAACGTGCGCGAAACGCCCAATGCCCACGCCGAGGATGTCGGTGATTTACTGCCGGGGCAAACGGTTGAGGTGCTTGAGCTGAGTGATGACGGCAAATGGGGCATGGTTTCTGCCGGTGAAAATATCGGCTGGGTCGCCGCGCGGTTTTTGACCCTCACCCAAGGCACTACCGGAGATGGCATTACGCTGCCTTACGGGGTGCCCTTGCGCATGGCCTGCTCGGGGACAGAACCATTCTGGAGTGCCGAAATAGTATCCGGCAAAAGCTTCAAAATTATAAATTATTCCGAGGACAACCCCAGACCTACGACCTATGCCATGCAGGGCATGAGCAAGCCGGTCAATATCGGCCCTTATGTATATGGCTTTATCAGCCCACCGGTTTCCGGGGTAATTCGCCGTGAAATTTGTGATGACGGCATGAGCGACAGCCTATACGGCTGGTCGATCGATCTGCTTCGCCGCGATCAGGGTGGAGTTTTTATGCTGACCGGGTGTTGCTCGGCGGTTCAGCCATAAAGCGTTTCGGCTTTTTGTTGAGGCAGTGCATCAGCCATTCCGGGGAGGCAGCGATTGCGCAGCAATGGCGTTCACCGGAATGGCTGATTCAAATTAAAGCCGAAACGTTATAGGGCTTCGCTCTGGCTCAAACCACCTGATGCGGCGGCACCTGATCGCTGAAATGCGCCTGCAGGTTATCCACCGCCCGCATGCCCATGGCAATGCGAGTTTCCAGGGTTGCGCTGCCGATATGGGGCAGAAGCGTTACGTTATCCAGCGCTTTGAGCGCCTCTGGCACTGCGGGTTCATGCTCAAACACATCCAGCCCGGCCCCGGCAATTGCGCCCTTTTGCAGTGCTTCGATCAGGGCTGTTTCATCCACCACATCACCCCGCGCGGTATTGACCAGATGCGCGGTTGGCTTCATCATTGCCAACCGCTCGGCATTGATCAAATGCCGGTTTTCGGCATCGCCGGGCACATGTAGCGAGATCACATCGGCTTGCGCCATCAATTCCTCGATTGAATCCACGCTTTCGGCTTTGGGCACCGCCGCAGCAAAAACCTTGGAGCGGTTAAAATAGATCACCTTCATACCAAAGCCAAAATGCGCCCGCATGGCCAGCGCCGTGCCGATCCGGCCCATGCCCACCACCCCCAGCACTTTATCGCGCAATGAGCAGCCAAGCCCTGAGGTCAGGTCAAACCCTTGCCACTCCCCCCGGCGCAAGCGGTTTTCGTGCATCCACATCCGCCGGGTCGAGGCGAGGATCAAAGCCATGGCCAGATCAGCGGTCGCATCATTGAGCACCCCCGGCGTATTGGTGACGACCACACCAAGCTCCTCGGCCGCTTCCAGATCAATATGGTTGGTGCCAACGCCAAAATTGGCAAGGATCTGCGCCTTGCGCGCCCCACCCGCCTGCAAAACCTCCGCGTCGATATTATCACCAAAGGCGCATAAAATCCCGTCTGCCCGCGTCATGGCCTTGATGAGCTTTTGCTTGCCAAACGGCTCGTCAGATGGGTTGAACGCAACCGTGAACAGGGCCTTCAGCCTTGCCTCCACCGGCTCCGGCAATTTGCGGGTTACAATGATTCTGGGCCTTACCATGACGTGCTCCTAATGAATTCGCCCGCCAAGGGGCACTGTTTTTTCGGGGGTGAGCAGCACAATGCCACCGGCTTCATCCGCGCTGCCCAGCAGCAAAAACTCGGACATGAACCTGCCGATCTGGCGCGGCGGAAAGTTGACAACCCCCACCACCAGCAGCCCGGCCAGGCTCTCCGGCGTATAATTATCGGTAATTTGCGCCGAGGTTTTCCTCTCGCCAATTTCAGGGCCAAAATCGACCCAGAGCTTGAGCGCGGGCTTGCGCGCCTCGGGAAAAGCTGCCGCACGCAGCACCTTGCCCACGCGCATATCCACTTGCAAAAATGTATCAAAATCCAGCATGGCCGCCTCTTTTGCCGGGAAGGGAATCAACAGTATTATGAAGCCATAAGGGCTACATACCTATCAAGCCTTCGTGAGAAAAAATCAAGCTCAGCCTTGGCGCAACTGGCGAGAGCGGTTGGCCGCAGCGCCAAGAGTGCGGTTGAGCAGCGGTTGCAGCCCTGATTCGGAATCCATCAAGACCTTCAGCCCCGCCTCTGTAGTGCCCGCCGGGCTGGTGACATTTATGCGCAACTGCGCGGCCGGCTCATCGGATTGTTGTGCCAACAGCCCCGCCCCGGCAACCGTGGCCGTGGCCAGCCGGGTGGCCAGCGCCTCGGGCAGGCCCTCGGCAACACCCGCCGCACTCATCGCTTCGATCAGATAAAACACATAGGCCGGGCCAGAGCCGGAGAGCGCGGTCACCGCATCCATTTGCGATTCATCATCCAGTTCAACAACCTCGCCGATACTGCTCAACAACGCCTCGGCCAGCTGCATATTTTCATTTGTTACCCGTGCATTACCTGTTATTGCCGTAATCCCCCTGCCTATGGCTGCCGGCGTATTTGGCATGGCGCGGACAATCGGGGAATCCCCCAATTCAGCAGCGAGGGTATCAAGGGTAATGCCAGCGGCAACAGAAAGGTATAGCGCTGAACTACTCTTGATTTCACGCAATTGTTGCAGTGAACCCCGCATGAGCTGCGGCTTTACCGCCAGCACACAAATATCCGGTGCATCCGGCAGCCCGGCATTGAGGTGCAGCCCCTCGCCCTGAAGCGCAATGAGCCGCTCTGAAGGGTATGGTTCCAAAATCCAGACAGAGTCGGGCGCGACACCACTGGCCAGCCATCCTTCCAGCATAGCCGAACCCATTTTACCGCAGCCCACCAGAACCAGCCCGCTTTTTATCTCCATCTCAGGCCCGCCCATAGCCATCATTTATCGCCATTTTCATGGCCGCTTGCGGCGTGTCTTCACCCCAGCTAACAAGTTGAAATGCCGGGTATAATTTCTCACACGATGCCACGGATATCCGCACCATATCATCCACTTGCGCCGGGCTGGCGACAGCCCCGCCAGCCAGATTTAGCCCGTAGATAAAGGCCATGAGCCGCTGATCCTGCCAATAGGCAAACCCCCCGCTCCAGCAACCGTCATTCGCCATATTAAGCGTTTCAAACAGGGCCGGAAGCTTTGAAGCCGGTGGTGAGAACTCAAAACTGCAAACCAGCCGCAGGGTTTCATTGTGGTCAGACCACACAAGGCTAAGCGCATATTGCTGCCACTGGCCTTCAACCACCATGGCGATCTGGTCATCATCGGTGCGTTCAAAAGCCCATGCGCGCGATTGTGCGAGCGACTGAACCAGATCAATCGGGTGCAAATCATCCATCTCTTGAATCTGCATCATAAGCTCCGCATTATTATGGGAGGCTCATAGATATCGCATATCTTCACGCCCGCCATACTATATGTATGGTGGCTTGAAACGGGTTGGCTGTAAAGCGATTCGTTGTCCGGGTTATTTTTGAGCGGCTTCCAGCGCGTCGAGCCGGGCTTTGAGCGCCTCGTTTTCCTCGCGGACCTTTTGCGCCATCAGCCGCACGGCCTCGAATTCCTCCCGCGAGACAAACTCGCGCTCGGCCAGCCAGCGTTCCATAAGAGATTTCATGGCGGTTTCCGCCTCGGCCCGCGCACCCTGCGCTACGCCCATGGCATTGCTCATCAATTTGGACATATCATCCAGCACACGATTGCGTGATTGCATTACACGTTCCTTTATTTGAAATTATGTCTATATATACGCGCGCGGCCTGTGCTTTGCCAAGGCCATTGAACTAGATAAGGAACAAAACCCGTGCCCTTTCCCGACATTGACCCAGAAATTTTTTCGTTTGACCTGTTTGGTTTCAACATAGCACTGCGCTGGTATGCGCTGGCCTATATCGCGGGGCTTGTGTTGGGCTGGCGCTATGTGGTGATTTTGGTTGAAAAATCATCACTCTGGGTCAACGCGCCCATGAATAGAAAACAAGTGGAAGACCTGCTGACATGGATGGTTGTCGGGGTTATCGTTGGTGGGCGGCTTGGGTTCGTTATCTTCTATAATCCGGGGCCATACCTGGCTAATCCGATTGATATTTTGAAAGTTTGGGAAGGCGGGATGTCTTTCCACGGTGGCTTTATCGGCGTTATTATTGGTGTTGCGGGATTTGCCTGGCGCAATAAGCTGCCAGTTTTGAGCATTGGTGATGCCGTGGCCGCCGCCGCGCCGATCGGGCTGTTTTTTGGCCGACTGGCCAATTTCATCATGCCCGAGCTTTGGGGGCGGCCAACCACCGTGCCTTGGGGGGTCAACTTTCCGGTAGCCCGCGCGCAGGAATGTGGGCCGGACATTGCGTTGGGCGAGTGCCTGCGCCACCCGAGCCAGCTTTATGAGGCCGGTCTGGAAGGGCTGGTTTTGGGGCTGCTGATCGCTTGGGTGATCTGGCGCAAAGACTGGCTGAAGGCACCGGGTCGGGTGATCGGGCTGTTTTTGCTCGGCTACGGCGCTTCGCGCTGGTTTGTCGAGTATTTCCGCCAGCCCGACATACAGTTCACTTCGCCGGATAACCCGATCGGCTATATTTTTACTTTTGCCGGCACCGGAGTTACCATGGGGCAGTTGCTCTCATTACCGATGATCCTGATCGGGGCGTATATGATTGTAAAAATCAAAGCAAAGGTCTGAATTTGCTGCGTAAAATAATTGAAGATGAAATCCGGGCGCATGGGCCGATCCGGCTCGACAGGTATATGGAAATATGCCTGAGCCATCCGGAATATGGATATTATACCAGCCAGCAGCCCTTTGGCCGCAAGGGGGATTTTATAACCGCACCGGAAATTAGCCAAATGTTTGGCGAGTTGGTTGGGCTGTGGCTTATCCATATGTGGCAGGCGCAGGGTGCGCCGGAGCGCTTTGCCCTGGTTGAGCTTGGGCCGGGGCGTGGCACATTGATGGCCGATATTTTACGGGTAGCGGCTGTGATGCCCGCATTTTTGCGGGCGGCAAGGGTGTTCTTGTTCGAATCCAGCCCCCGGTTGCGGGTTGAGCAAAAGGAAAGGTTGGGAAAATTCGATATTGCGCATATTGATGGTCTGGATGATATGCCAGATATGCCGCTCTATTTGGTGGCCAACGAGTTTTTTGATGCTTTGCCGATACGGCAATTCGTGAAAAATGATTTTGGGTGGCAGGAGCGGCTGGTTGCGGAAGGGTTGGCATTTTCGCTTGGCAAAACCCGGGATATGCCGGATCTGGATAGAAGATTCAGGGGGATTGAAACCGGACGTATAGTTGAAACACGTAAGGAAGCTGAAGCTATGTCGGCTGTGATCACAAAAAAAATTACAACTCGCGGCGGTGCAGCCATAATTATTGATTATGGCGATTATGATGGCGTGGGGGATACATTTCAGGCGGTAAAGCAGCATAAAATGGTTGATCCGTTTGCAGGGCCGGGAAAAGCAGATTTAACCGCACATGTGCGGTTTGGTGAATTGGTGCAAAACGGGGTTGAGCCCGGGTTTGCCACGCAGGGTGAATTTTTGACCCGAATGGGTATTGATGAACGTAGAAAGGTATTGGAGAAGGCCTCGGGAAAGCCATTGGGCTTAGAGCAAGCACGACTTATCGGTGATGACGAAATGGGTAATGCTTTCAAAGTGCTGGCAATGTGGGGCAAACCTATGCAGCATGTGCCAGGGTTTTTGTGATGGCGCTGTATTTCATAAAATCACCATTGCTTGGTCAGGCTAAACACGGGTTTTTCACCCGGATTGGCGGGGTATCTCAGGGGCAATTTGCTGAGCTGAATTGCGGTTTTGGCTCCTCCGAAAACAAGGTTTTTATCCGGCAAAACCGGGCATTGATTGCGCAAGATATTGGCGTGAAGGACGAGCATTTGCTCACCGTGAAACAGGTGCATTCCTCAAATGTGATCACAATTGAGAATATCGCCGATTTTGAAGCAAGCTCCGAGGCTGATGCAATGGTCACCAACCAGTCGGGCATTGCGCTAGCCGTGCTCACGGCTGATTGCGCGCCGGTGTTGTTTCATGATCTGGCCACAGGTATTATCGGGGCCGCCCATGCCGGCTGGCGTGGTGCTATTTGTGGCGTGCTTGAGGCTACAATTGCAGCCATGTGCGATTTGGGTGCGCAACGCGGGCAGATCATGGCTGCTGTCGGGCCGTGTATCAGCCAGAAAAACTATGAGGTCGGGCAGGAGTTTCTGGAAGAATTTTTGGATGAAAATACCAGTTATTCCCGATTTTTTATCAACGCACCGCAAGAAAAGTATCTTTTTGATCTGCCGGGATTCGCCCTCCACCGGCTCAGGCAGGCCCGGATTGCCGGGGCGGAATGGTGTGGGCAGTGCACCTATGCCAACCCTGAAATGTTTTTTTCATACCGTTATTCCCAGCATAACAGCTTACCCAATTATGGGCGCATGCTTTCTGTGATCACAAATTAAGTGTTATTATTCAGCCCGTTGTTCTAGAATAGCAAAGGGAACGCCCGGGTCATCCTTGGCGCCGCGGATCACCAGTGAGGTTTTGACACTGGCAACATTGGGTGCGGAGGTCAGCTCTTTGGTGAGAAAGTCCTGAAAGCTGGAAAGATCCGGCGCGACGCATTTCAGAATAAAATCTATTTCTCCATTAAGCATATGGCACTCACGCACCAATGACCAGTTTTGCACCCGTTCCTCAAAATCCACCAAATCCGCCTCGGCCTGCGAATGCAGCCCAACCATGGCAAAAACCTGCACCTCAAACCCGAGCGCCTGCGCGTTTACATCGGCGTGGTAGCCCTTGATCAGCCCCATTTCTTCCAGCGTGCGCACCCGGCGCAAGCAAGGCGGCGCAGAAATACCAACGCGTTGCGACAGTTCAACATTGGTCATCCGGCCATCGGCCTGCAATTCCGCCAATATCTTACGGTCAATCGGGTCCAGCTTGTTATGGGGCATTTTGATCCTGACAAATTATTCCTTACCCCTTGTTACCCAACTCTCCGGTTTTTCGCAATATTATTTCGTATTTTGCAGCGGTTTGCCATGGTTTTTTCGGGCATTGCGGGGCTTATATCCCTCGTATTAATTCCCTATATTGTAGCCAAACACACTATAAAAGGTAATATTCCATGAGCGAGAAAAAACACACAAAACTGCTGATTATTGGCTCCGGCCCGGCAGGGTATACCGCCGGTATCTATGGCTCCCGGGCCATGCTTGAGCCGGTTCTGGTCCAGGGTATGCAACCCGGCGGGCAGCTTACGATCACGACCGAGGTGGAGAACTGGCCATCCAGAAAAGAGGTGCAAGGCCCTGATTTAATGGTGGAAATGGAAGATCATGCCCGCGAGGCAGGCACCGAAATCATAAGCGACCATATCAGCGACCTGGATATCTCCAAGCGGCCCTTTACCGCCAGGGGTGAAACCGGAACCACCTATACCGCCGACGCCGTTATCTTGGCGACCGGTGCGCAGGCCAAATGGCTGGGGCTGCCCTCGGAAGAAAAGTTCAAGGGGTTCGGGGTTTCGGCCTGTGCCACCTGTGACGGGTTTTTCTATCGCGGGCAGGAGATTGTGGTGGTTGGTGGCGGCAATTCAGCGGTTGAAGAGGCGCTGTTTTTGACCAAATTCGCATCGAAAGTCACGCTTATTCATCGCCGTGATGAGTTGCGTGCCGAGAAAATCTTGCAAAACCGGCTGCTTAACCATGAAAAAATCGAGCCGTTGTGGTTTCATGAGCTTGAGGAGGTTTACGGCTCGGAAGATCCGCTGGGGGTAGAAGGCGTGAAGGTGCGCAATGTGAAAACCGGTGAAATTACCGATATTCCCTGCAAGGGGGTGTTCATTGCCATTGGCCATGCTCCGGCCAGCGAATTGGTGAAAGATACGCTGGAAACCCAGTTTGGCGGATATGTGATCACAAAACCGGACAGCACCGCAACCTCGGTGCCCGGCGTTTTTGCGGCCGGGGATATTACTGATTACAAATACCGGCAGGCGGTCACATCTGCGGGCATGGGCTGCATGGCGGCGCTGGAAGCGGCAGATTTTCTGGCAGAACAGGAATAAGCGGTCGTTACGGGGACAGAATTTGTTAATCAACTCTTGGTATTAGCAGGAAATGGCGCTACATAGCGGTATTCTTCAGCCCTTAACCAACGGTTTACCATGCAGAATCTGACCCCGATCCCCGAGCTTTTTGTCTCCTATGACAGTGCGGAAAAGCTGAAACTAGATGCAGCTGAATTGCCAAGCTGGGACCTGACAGCGCGGCAGGTCTGCGACCTTGAGTTGCTGATGAATGGCGGCTTTAACCCGTTGAAGGGTTTTTTGGGTGAGGCGGATTATAATTCGGTGGTCGAAAACATGCGACTGACGGATGGAGCGCTTTGGCCCATGCCGATCACGCTGGATGTTTCCGAGAGCTTTGCTGCCAATATCGAGCCGGGGCAGGATATTGCGCTGCGCGACGCAGAAGGCGTGATTTTGGCGATATTGGCGGTTTCGGATAAATGGACTCCGAATAAATCCCGTGAAGCCGAGTTGGTTTTTGGTGCGGACGATATTGCTCATCCGGCTGTAAATTACCTGCATAATCATGCGGGTAGCGTATATTTGGGTGGGCCTGTCATTGGGATTCAGGCACCGGTTCATTATGATTATCGCCGCCGTCGGGATACCCCAAACGAGCTGCGCGCCTATTTTCGCAAAATGGGCTGGCGCAAGGTTGTTGCCTTCCAAACCCGCAATCCACTACACCGGGCGCATCAGGAGCTGACCTTCCGCGCCGCCAAGGAAACCCAGGCAAACCTGCTCATTCACCCGATCGTCGGGCTGACCAAGCCCGGAGATATCGACCACTTTACCCGCGTGCGCTGCTATGAGGCGGTGCTGGATAAATACCCGCAATCGACCACGGCGATGAGCCTGTTGAACCTCGCCATGCGCATGGCCGGCCCGCGTGAAGCGGTATGGCACGGGCTGATTCGCAAGAATCATGGCTGCACGCATTTCATTGTTGGGCGAGATCATGCCGGGCCGGGCAAGAACTCCGCCGGTGGAGATTTTTACGGGCCTTATGATGCGCAAAAGCTGTTCAAACAGCACGAGGATGAAATCGGCGTGGAAATGGTAGACTTCAAGCATATGGTTTATGTGCTTGAAAAGGCACAATATGAACCGGTGGATGAGGTTGCGGATGGCATGACTGTGCTCAATATTTCAGGCACGGAGTTGCGGCGGCGATTGACCGAAGGGCTGGAAATTCCGGATTGGTTCTCCTTCCCCGCTGTGGTGCAAGAGCTGCGGCGCACCAAACCGGCGCGGCACAAACAGGGGTTTACGGTATTTTTCACCGGGCTTTCCGGCTCGGGCAAATCTACCATTGCCAACGCGCTGATGGTGAAACTGATGGAAATGGGCGGACGACCGGTAACCCTGCTTGATGGCGATGTAGTGCGCAAAAACCTGTCTTCCGAGCTTGGCTTCTCAAAAGAACACCGGGATCTGAATATCCGGCGCATCGGCTATGTGGCGTCCGAAATCACCAAGAATGGTGGCATCGCAATCTGTGCGCCAATTGCACCTTATTCAGCAACCCGCCGAGCGGTGCGCGAAGAAATCGAGGCTTTTGGCTCAATGGTGGAAGTGCATGTTGCCACCTCGCTTGAAGAATGTGAACGGCGAGATAGAAAAGGCCTGTATAAGCTGGCAAGGGCAGGAAAAATAAAAGAATTTACAGGAATTTCAGACCCGTATGAAGAGCCTGTAAATCCAGAATTGAAAATTGACACTGAGAATGTGGATGTGGATAATTGCGCCCATCAAGTGGTTTTGAAGCTGGAGCAGATGGGGCTTATCGCCGGTTGATTTCTATCTTGTGCACCCGTTGCTTTGGGGCATCGCGGTGCAGCTCGATATGCAATAAACCGTTTTCCATATAAGCATGGCGAATCTCCACGCCGTCAGCCAATACAAATGTGCGCTGAAACTGGCGCGCAGCGATGCCGCGATGAAGGTAGGTGCGATCGCTCGAATCAGCGCCTTGCGCACCGCTGATTTGCAGCTCGCCATTGGCCATGGTTACGCTGAGGTCGTCATCGCCAAAACCCGCCACGGCAAGGGTGATCCGAAACCTGTGCGCCCCGGTTTGCTCGATATTATAGGGCGGATAACCATCATTTTTAGCGCTACGTTCAACCAGCCGCTCCAACTGCTCAAAGCCTAGCAAAAACGGATGTTTGGAAAAACTGGATTTGCCCATGGGATTGCCCTTATTCAATAACCTTGTGCAAAATATGGGAACAAAGCGCCGTTATCACAAGGGGTGAGTTGAATGGGGCTGCGGCTTGGGCTAGAAAGCCCCATGCAATCGGAGATTTGGCATGATAAAAGTAGGCGTTGTGATGGGGAGCCAGTCAGACTGGCCAACGATGCAGGAGGCGGCACTGGTTTTGGAAGCGCTCGATGTGGGGTTTGAGACTAGGATCGTCAGCGCACACCGCACGCCGGACCGTTTGTTTGAATATGCCGAAACCGCCGTGGAGCGCAAAATCGAGGTGATCATCGCCGGGGCCGGAGGTGCGGCGCATTTGCCCGGTATGCTGGCGGCAAAAACCCGGGTGCCTGTGCTGGGTGTGCCGGTAAAATCCTCTATACTGTCGGGGTGGGATTCACTGCTTTCTATCGTGCAAATGCCCAAAGGCGTGCCGGTTGGCACTTTGGCGATTGGCCCGGCAGGGGCGGCCAATGCCGGGTTATTTGCGGCGGCGATTCTGGCTAATTCCGATACGGGACTGGCAACGCGGCTTGACGCTTACCGCCTTGCGCAAACTGCAAACATCGCCGAGGAGCCGAAGATTGATTAACACCATCGGGATTTTGGGTGGTGGCCAACTGGGGCGGATGCTCTCGATGGCTGCGGCGCGGTTGGGAATCAAGGTTCATATATTTGAGCCAATGCCGGAGCCACCCGCCGGAGATGTGGCTGCCCGGGTTTTCACGGCGCGGTATGATGACCAAAAGGCGCTGGAGGCATTTGCCCGCTCGGTGGATGTGATCACATTTGAGTTTGAGAATATTCCGACAGAAGCGCTTGATATTATTGAAAATATTACGCCCGTTTTGCCTAAGCGCAATGCGCTGGCCACTTCTCAGGACCGAATAACTGAAAAGCGGTTTTTGCAGGAGATCGGGCTTATGGTGGCTCCATTTGCGCAAGTAGATGACCTGCCCGGGCTAAAGGCGGCGCTGGAGCAGGTGGGGGTGCCGGCAATTCTCAAAACCCGGCGGTTTGGCTATGATGGCAAGGGGCAAGTGCGCATTACAG
>WFQA01000278.1 GCA_015487255.1 Paracoccaceae bacterium
CCTTCCTCGATGGCGGCGATGAAAATCTCGATATTGCGCAGGGTCAGGCGGCTCATGGCAGGGCCTCGTTCAGGCTTTCAAGCACCACGGTTGCAAGCGTGTCGGCCTGCGCGTCACTCAGCCCCAGGGGCAGGCGGATGTCACAAAGGGTGCTCAAAATGGCCTCCGAGCGCGGCAGGTTTTGCGGCGAAAGATACTCCCAATGCGGCGCGCGGGAGGTGAAGCCCTCGGGCGCATCGCCGCCAAAGAACTTGATCGGCACACCGTGGGCCGTGCTGTCGGCGATCACCGCTTTGATTTGCGGCTGGCTCAGGCCTTGCATGAAAAATTGCAGCGAGGTCGGGGTGTAATCCTCCTCGGGCGGGCGCACGGGCAGGTGGATGAGCTGGTGATTGCGCAGCCGCGCCGCGATCCGGTCATGCAATATGCGCCAGCGGGCGTTGCGGGCGGGGATCAGCGGCAGTTGCGGACGCAGGATGGCGGCGGTGAGCGCGCTCATGCGCATCGAGTGGTTGGCTGAGTGGCCCTTCCAGCGGGCAAACACCGCCTCATCCGGCGCGGCGCTGTGCTGGGCATAAAGCATATAACTGCCCGACATCAGAATCGCGCGGGCGGCGAGGTCTTCGTCATCGGTTACGATCAGCCCGCCTTCGCCGGTGTTGAACTGCTTGTAGCTCTGGCTGGAAAACGCACCGGCGATGCCGAATTGCCCGGTTTGCACCCCGCTCCATGTCGCCCCCATCGTGTGGGCGCAATCCTCGATCATCTTGATATCAAGCTCCGCACAAAGGGCTGAAACCGCCATCATATCCGCCACATGGCCGCGCATATGGGAGAGGAGCAGATATTTCGCCCCTGAATCTTTGGCTTTGGCCCGCAGATCATCAAGATCAATGGTCAGGCGCTCATCGATCTCCACCAGCACCGGCTCGGCATTCAGGTGCTCGATCGCGCCCGGCACCGGTGCCAGGGTAAAGGCGTTGAGCAGCACTTTGTCACCCGGCCCCACCCCGGCGGCCTTCAGCGCCAGAAAGATCGCCGAGCCGCCGGAATTGACCGCGATACAGTATTTGCGCTTCAGAATGGCCGCGAATTCCACCTCCAGCAGCGCGGCCTCGTTGCCTGCCCCGCCCATTTCGGCATAGCGAAACAGAAAGCCGGTTTCCAGCAGCCGCATCGCCGCCTGCACCGAGGCTTTTGGCGGCGCTTGCGGGGTGGCGAGGTCAAATTCGAGCTTGGTGCGCATGGGGGCCTCAAAAATGGTGGCAAATCTGGCTTTACAGAGATATAGCAGGGTTATGAAAACAATAACAACCACCGAGGCGCTGGCAGATTTTTGCAGCGAGTGCGCCACCCATCCCTACGTCACCGTAGATACCGAGTTCCTCCGCGAACGCACATATTACTCCAAGCTTTGCCTTGTGCAGGTGGCGATGCCCGGCGAGGGCAACGGCAGTGCCGCGCTGATCGACCCATTGGCCGATGACATTGACCTTGCGCCGCTTTACGGGCTGTTCAACGATGAAACCGTGGTCAAGGTTTTTCATGCCGCGCGGCAGGATCTGGAGATTTTCGCCATCGAGGCCGGGGTGATTCCAAAACCTTTCTTTGATACGCAAGTGGCGGCGATGGTTTGCGGCTTTGGCGAGCAGGCCGGCTACGAGACCCTGGTGCGCAAGATCGCCCGCGCGCAGGTGGATAAATCCAGTCGCTTCACCGATTGGTCGCGCCGCCCGCTATCGGATAAGCAAAAGGCCTATGCGATTGGTGATGTGACCCATCTGCGGGTGGTTTACGAGCACCTCGCCGCTGAGCTGAAGGCCAAGGGGCGTGAGGGCTGGGTGCAGGAGGAACTGGCGGTGCTGATGGACCCGGAGACCTATATCATTCGCCCCGAAGACGCGGGCAAGCGGCTGAAAACCCGCACTAATTCGCCGCGCTTTCTGGCGGTGGCCTATGCATTGGCGCAGTTTCGTGAAAGCTACGCGCAGGATCGCAACATCCCGCGGCCACGGGTATTCAAGGATGACGCGCTGCTGGAACTGGCGGCGAACAAGCCAAAGGATCTGAACGATCTGGGCCGGTCCCGCTTGCTGCGGGACGGGCGCAAGGGGCTGATTGCCGAGGGGATATTGCGCGCGGTGAAGGCCGGGATGGAGCTGCCGGAAAAAGACCTGCCCAAGCCGCCCAAGCCGCGCGAAAAAGCGCAGGGCAATGAAGCGCTGGGCGATTTGCTGCGGGTGCTGCTCAAGGCCAAATCCGGCGCCGAGGGTGTGGCCAGCAAACTGATCGCCACGGCGGCTGATCTGGAGCGGATCGCTTCGGAAGAAGCCCCCGACGTGCATGCGCTGAAAGGCTGGCGATACGAGGTTTTTGGCCGCGATGCCCTGCGCCTGAAGCGCGGCGAGATCGCGCTTTCAGCCAGTGCCGAGGGTGTGAAAACCATTGAGCTTTAGGCGCATCCGGTATTTACTGGCCAAAAGCGCAAATGGCAGGCGGGAGGGATGGTTCCGTGAAGATAGCATTGATAGCCGGCTCGCGCGAGGCGGAACTGCTGGCGGCCAAGCTGCAAGCGGCCGGGGTGGTGCTGGACCCGTCCGCCGGTGTTATGGTGGCGGCCCCGCACCCCTGCGATGCTGATCTGTGGCAATGCGCGGCGCTTTCGGCCAGGGGCAAGCCCCATATCGGGCTGCTGCGCCCGCCGTGGCGGCCTGAAGCGGGGGATAGCTGGCAACTGGCGGCGGATGCGGAGCGGGCCGCAAAATTGCTGGAAAAAAGCGGCGCGAAACGAGCTTTGCTGGCCGTGGGCAATGCCCGGTTGGCTCCTTTTTACCGGCTTGCCAATATTGAGCTTTGCGTGCGCTCGCGCAATGCGCCGCACCCGCCAGCCCCGCCAAGGGGCCGTTTGCGGCTGATTCAGGGGCCGTTTGATGTGGCTGGCGAGGTGGAGGAGTTGCGCAACCAGTCGATTGATATGATTGTCGCCCATAATGCCGGCGGGCATGGAGGCTGGCCCAAGCTGGCCGCCGCGCAGGTGCTGGGGATTCCGGTGATCCTGATCGAGCGGCCCGAACTGCCCGCGATGCAGATGGTTGAGACCGTGGAAGAGGCGCTGGCA
>WFQA01000279.1 GCA_015487255.1 Paracoccaceae bacterium
TAATTATCCTGACCATTCCTGCCATGAGATGGCGGCAAAATACACCTGCCCCATGCACCCGGAGGTGGTGAGTGACGCGCCGGGGAACTGCCCCAAATGCGGCATGAATCTTGTGTCGGAAGAGGAAAAGGGCGAATCGCACCATGGCCACGGGGCCATGCATGATCATGATGGCCATGCGCACGGCGCGCCCCAAGAGGATGACGGGATCGAGCCGGGGTTCATGTCGATGATCGAGATGACCGAGGGCACGCCTCGCAGCAGTGACGGGCTGCAGATGGAGTGGATCACCGTGCCCTTTGGCCCGTTTTTCCCCGGCCTGCCAGGCGGTATGGGGCTGGAGTTCACCCTTGATGGCGATGATGTGGTCGAGGCCAGGGCACACAGCTTTGTGCCTTATAATGACCCGTTGGCCCATGGCCCGCTGGCCCCGGTTGAATATATCAACCGGCTGGTTGCTCAAATGCCACTGGCCCCGGTGGCCTACCACCTGCTGGCCTGCCGGGCGATCAGCGCGGCGGCCGGGGGGGTGGCTTTGGAAGATGGCAAGGCGGCACTGGCGCGGGAGCGTATCAGCAGCCATCTGCGCTGGCTCTTCGGGCTTGGCCGCCAAACCGGGCTGAGCAAGGTAGAGCGCAAATCGGCCGCGCTGCAGCTGGCAATCCGCACGGCTGATCCGGTGGATATCAAGCGGCTGGCACCGGCGCTGCGGCGCCTGGTCAGGCAGGTTGAAACCACCCGGTTTTTAATGCGGCGGCTGGCCAGGGCCGGGCAGGGGGCGGATGCCGCCGGGCGGTTGCGGGCAAGGCTGGGTGAAATCCTCGAAAGCCTTGCCGAGCTCGAGATGGCGGATGCGATCACCCTGCCGGATATGCCCGAGATCGGCCAGGCCCCGGGCCATGGCCATGCCAGCATAAAAACCCCGCGCGGCACGGCCAGCCTGCATGTGGAGCTGGCGGATGGCAAGGTGGTTGCCGCCAGGCTTGATACCCCCTCGGCCCGCGATATCTCCCTTGTGGCCCCGCTTACGCAGAAATGCGAGCTGGGCGATGCGCTGGTGGCGGTGGCCGCGCTTGATCTCTCGCCTTGGGAGATGCATCCATGAGCACGGTAATTTTGCTGCTTTCGCTGGCGCTTGGCACCTATGTGGTGGCGGTGCTGGAGCAATGGGCCAGCACCAACCGGCTGCGGCTGGCCGGGCCGGTTATCTCGGCGCTGCGGCTGCTGGGGCAGGAAAACATCCTGCCGCGCAAATCGGACCGGCTGTTTTTTGAGGTCGGGCCGGTATTGCTGCTGATCGCGGCGCTGCTCTCGCTGGCGATCATCCCGCTGGCACCGGGGCTGATTGCCACCGACCTTGCCACCGGGGCGCTGTTTTTCAATGCGGCGCTGGCCTATGTGCTGGTGGCGATGATCATGGCGGGCTGGGGGCCGGATGGCGCTTATGGCATGATCGGCGGCTGGCGGTTTTTGGGCCAGCTCATTGCTTACGCGATGCTGGTGGTGATGCCGATCACCACTGTTGCCATGCGGGCGGAATCACTTTCCACCATTGATATCGTCACCTCGCAGGAAATGTTATGGAATATCGCTTATCAGCCATTGGGTTTTGCGCTGTTTGTCTTTGCCGGCATGGCGATGGCCTTTGTACCGCCGTTTGATCTGCCGGTGGCCACGGGTGAGCTGGCTGGCGGGGTCGAGGCCGAATATACCGGGGCGCGGCGCATTGTGTTTAGGCTGGGGCGGATGGTGCTGATCCTGTCGGTTTCTTCGGCGATCGTGGTGTTTTATCTGGGTGGCTGGCTCGGGCCATGGCTGCCGGCATGGGCCTGGAGCATGATCAAGATATTATCGGTGGCGGCGCTGATGCTGCTGGGCGGGCGCATGCTGCCGCGCATTCGCGAGGCCACCTTGCTGGCCTGGTGCTGGAAGCTGGGTATTCCGCTGGCTTTGGCCAATATCTTTTTGGTGGGAATTCTGGTTTTGGTGGTGCCGTTATGAGCGTGCAACTGGTGTTTTTGCTGGCTTTCGGGCTGGCGGCGGTGTGGTTTGGCATTGTGGTGTTTCGCACCCATTCCATGGTGCGCTCGGCCTTGGCGCTGCTGTTTTCACAAACCGCAATCGGCGCGATGTTTCTGGTGATGCAGACCGAGTTTCTCGGGGTGTTGCAGATTATGATGATGGCGACCGAGATGAGCATCATGGCGATTTTCATGGTGATGTTCATGATGGACCCGGGCGGCCTGGGCGAGATGGATATGAAGCACCAGCGCAAGCTCTCACTCGGGGCCGGGATACTGGCCTTTGCTGGCGCCACCGCATTGGCGCTGCTGGCTGATTGGGGCCCGATCGCAACCGAGATCCCCGATGCGGGCGAGCAGGTGCGGCTGCTGGGCTTTGAGCTGCTGGGCCGCTCGATGCTGATTTTTGAAAGCGCCGGGCTGACGATCCTGACCGCGATGATAGCCGCCACCGCGATGGCGGTGCAGGCGGCAAACCGGCCAGAACCGGCTGCTCCAGACAGGGGGCCAGATAGGGGAAAACAGCATGGCCATTGAGCTTATCGTAACATTGATCATGGCGGCGGGGCTGTTTGGCACCGGGGTTTATGGCGCGCTTTCGCAAACCAATCTGGTGATGATCATGATGGGGATCGAGCTGATTCTGGCCGCCGGGCTGCTCAACTTGGTGGCGTTTTGGCGCTATCTGCACCCTGAAGCGATCGAGGCGCAGATGTTTGTGCTAATAGTGATGACGGTGATGGCGGTGGAAATGGCCGTCGGCTTTGGCGTGGCGATTGCGCGCTTTCGCTCGCGCGGCTCGGTGGAGATGGAAGAAGCACGGGAGCTGAAAGGATGAGCGCGCTCGGGGTGGTGATACTCGCGCCGGTCTTGGCGGCGATGCTGGTTTTGCTGTTGCGGCAATGGGCCGGGGTGGTGGCCGCGGGTGGCGCTTTGATTGCGCTGCTGGCCAGTATGTGGCTGCTTTACGGGGCGGTTTCGGGCGCGCCCGCGGCTCTGGTGCTGCCCGGCCTGCCTCGCATGCCGCTGCTGCTTGAGGCCGGTTCACTAACCGCGATCCTTTCGCTGATGGTGGCGGTGGTGGCGTTTTTCGTGCTGATCTTTGCCGTGGGCTATATGGCGCATGACCGTGAAAAACCGAGGTTTTTTGCCACCATGCTGATGTTTGTCGCGGCGATGCAGCTTCTGGTGCTCTCGGCGGATTGGATCACGCTGCTGGCGGCGTGGGAGCTGATCGGGGTTTCGAGCTATCTGTTGATCGGGTTCTGGCATGGCAAGCCCGGAGTGGCCGGGGCGGCGACACGGGCGTTTATCTATACGCGCAGTGCTGACCTTGGGCTTTATATCGGGGCGTTTTTACTGATCGGCCTGGCAGGCACCAGCGAGATTTCCGCCAGTCTGGCCACTACCGGCACCCCGGCAATGGTGGCGGGGCTGTTGCTGCTGGTGGCGGCGATGGGCAAATCGGCACAAGTGCCTTTGAATGACTGGCTACAGCGCGCCATGGCCGGGCCTACACCGGTTTCGGCATTGCTGCACTCGGCCACGCTGGTGGCGGCGGGGGCGATCTTGCTGATCCGCATCGCGCCGATGCTGCCCGCGCAAACCCTTGTGGTTGTCGGGCTGGTCGGGGGTGTTACCACTATGGTGACCGGGCTGATCGCGCTGGGCGAGAAGGATCTCAAGCGGTTGTTGGCGGCCTCGACCTCCAGCCAATACGGGCTGATGCTGCTGGCCATCGGGGCCGGGGCCTGGGTGGTGGCATTGCTGCATCTGCTTGCCCATGCGGCGATCAAAAGCGGGTTGTTTTTGGGGGCCGGGGTGTTTCAGCATGCGCGCGGCTCGACCCTGATGGATGATATCGCCGGGGCCGGGCGGGCGCAGCCAAGGGTGTTTGCCGGGTTTACCCTGGCGGCGCTGGCGCTGGCGGGCTTGCCGCCACTGGCCGGGTTTTTCTCCAAGGATGCGATAATTGCGGCGGCGCTGGCCTCGCCCGGGGCGGCGTGGCTGTTGCCGCTGGGGCTGGCGGGCACGGTTTTGACCGGGGCCTATATGGCCCGCGCGCTGATGCAGCTTTGGCAGCCGACCAGCATCGCCGCACCCGATGATGAAAACCTGCGCTGGATGGGCTGGGGCTTGGCCGGGGTGGTGGCTTTGGCGGTGGGGCTTGGCGCTGCCTTTCCGGCGCTGGAGGCATTGCTGGGCGAAAAAATGGTGGTCAGCACCCTGGCGATGATGCTGGGGCTGGGCGCGGCGGCGATCGGGCTGTTGCTGGGTTGGTTTGTTGCCCCGCGCGTGTTGCTCGGGCCGCTTTATGCCTGGGCGCAAAACGGCTTTGCCATTGCGGGCGGCATGGATGCGTTGGTGCTGCGCCCGGCCATGGCCATGGCGCGGGCCTGTAACCGGGTGGAGGCCGGGATCTATGCCGGCGTGCTTGGCTTTGGCCGCGCCATGATGCACCTTGGCCGGGGCACCCGCTTTACCGACGAGGCCGGGATAGATGGCACGATCTTTGGCTTTGTGCGCGCCACCATCCGCTCGGGCAAACGCGCCCGCCTGCTGCAAAGCGCGATGATCCATCGCTCGCTGGCGCTGACCATTACCGCAACCGGCATTCTTGCCATCGGGCTATTCGCTGCCCCGCTGTTTTATTAAGGAGATCAAACCATGATCCCAGTTATTTCCCTTGCCGTTTTCCTGCCGCTGGCCGCCGGATTGCTGTTGATGGCCCTGCCGAAAAGCTCCAGCAGGCTGGCGCACGGGGTTGGTATCGGAGCCAGTGCGCTGACCTTTCTGCTCACCTTGGTGATCTGGGCGCGCGGGGTGGTGCCCGGCGGCTTTGCCCAGGTGGAGGAGGTGAGCTGGATAGAGGCCGTAGGGGCGGCTTACCGGGTGGGGGTGGATGGGCTCAGCCTGCCGCTGGTGCTGCTCACTTCGTTGTTGTTTTTGCTGGGGTTTATCTATCAGGCCAAATCCGCTGATCGGGCGCGCAGCTTTACCATCCTGATGCTGATGCTGGAAACCGCCTCGATCGGCACATTCGTGGCGCTGGATGCGCTGCTGTTTTATGTGTTTTTCGAGGTCTCGCTGGTGTCGATGTATTTCATGATCGCCGGCTGGGGCGGGGCGGAGCGGCAGCGCGCGGCGTTGATGTTTTTCATCTATACCCTGCTGGGCAGCCTGCCATTGCTGCTGGCAATTCTGGGGCTGTTTCTGGCCTCTGACCCCTATACGTTTGACATGCGGCTCTGGATCGAGGCGCCGCCATTGGTGGGGATCGGGGCGATGCTGGCGCTGATTGCCATGCTGTTTACCTTTGCGGTGAAAATACCGGCCTTTCCGGTGCATACATGGCTACCGGCGGCGCATGTGCAGGCACCAACGGTTGGCTCGGTCATTCTGGCCGGGGTGATGCTGAAATTCGGCACCTATGGCTTGGTGCGCTTTGCGCTGCAAATGACCCCGGATGCGTTTCGCCAGATCGGGGTGGTGGTGCTGGCTGTGGGGGTGGTCGGGGCGATATATGGCGCGTTTGTGGCGCTGGCGCAGAGCGATATAAAACGCATGGTCGCCTATACCTCGGTTAACCACATGGGCTATGTGGTGATCGCGGTGGCCATCGCGGCGCTGGCGACAGACCCGGGTATGCGGGCAATTGCGCTGGATGGCGCGATCTTGCAGATGATCAGCCACGGGCTGGTGACCGGCGCGCTGTTTTTCCTTGTCGGCATGCTGAAAGACCGCGCCCATACCCGCGAGATGGATGAGATGGGCGGGCTGCTCAAAGTGGTGCCGGTGCTGGGCTGGACCTATATATTAATGGCCTTTGCCTCATTGGGCCTGCCGGGGTTGGCGCATTTTCCCGCCGAGTTCCAGATCTTTCTCGCCACGCTTAATGTCTCGCCCTGGGCGGTGGTATCGATACTGGCGATTGTGGTGGTGGCCGGGCTTTACCTGCGCTCGATCAGCATGGTGTTTTTGGGTGAGCCGGATAAAAAATGGCTTGGCATGCCTGATCTTGACCGGCGCGAGGTGATCGTGCTGGTGCCTTTGATCGTGCTGACCATCCTGATTGGCATTGCGCCCTCCTGGTTGCTTGATCTGATCCATATCACCACTGCAAGCATGGGGTTCTGATGTCTCGCGATCTTTTACTGCTGCTGCCCGAGCTTATTATGATGATCACCGTGGCGCTGATGCTGATCGGTGAAATGCTGCGGTTTTCAAAGCTGGTATTGGCCATTGGGCTGGCCGGGTTGGGGCTGGCCACATGGCAAAGCGCTTTGCTGCTCGGGCTGGATACCACGGTGTTTGGCGGCACTTACCGGATCGGGTATCTTTCGGTCTGGGCCAAGCTGATATTGCTGCCCGCCACAGCGCTTTCGCTGCTGCTGGCGCGGGCCGAGCTGGGTGGGCGCTTTCGCGAGGGCAGTATTTATAGCCTGATGGTACTGGTCAGCCTCGGGGCGCTGATGCTTTCGGGCAGTGGTGATGCGATGCTGATCGTGCTGGGGGTGGTGCTGACCGGGCTTGGCTCTTTTGCGCTGGTGGCTTACCCGGATGATGACGCCGCTACCGAGGCTTCGATGAAGTTTCTGGTTTATGGCTCGGTGACCGGGGCGGTGATGATCTATGGAATAACCTTTTGGTATGCCGGGGCCGGGTCAACGCTGTTTAGCGCGCTGACCGGCATGGGAGACAAGCCGCTGCTGGCCGCCGCCGGGCTTTTGGCGCTGCTGGTCGGGCTGGGCTACAAGGCGTCCCTGGTGCCGTTTCACTTTTGGGCACCGGATGCTTATGATGGCGCGCCGGTCTCGGTGGCGGCGTTTATGTCGGTGGTGACCAAACTGGCGGCGATATTCGCGCTGGCCCAGGCGCTGCGAGATTTGCCGATTGCCACCGGCTGGCAATGGGCGATTGCGGCGCTGGCAGCGCTGAGCATGACCTATGGCTATTTGACCGCGCTGGTGCAGAGCAACCTCGTGCGGCTGCTGGCCTATTCATCCATTGCGCAATCGGGGTATATTTTGCTGGGGGTGCTGGCGGTGGGCAGCAGTGTTTTGGCGCTGCAATCCGTTATCCTGTTTGGGGCGGCTTACGCGGCAATGAATATCGGCGCTTTTGCCATTGTGCTGTTTGCCGGGCGGGATATGGAGATGATCGCCGGGCTGGGGCGGCGGGCCCCGATGCTGGGCATTGCCATGGTGGTTTTTCTGCTGTCGCTGGCCGGTATTCCGCCGCTGTTTGGCTTTTTTGGCAAGGCGTTGCTGTTTGGCGCGGCGATCGAGACCGGGTTTTTGTGGC
>WFQA01000280.1 GCA_015487255.1 Paracoccaceae bacterium
GGACATATAAACAGGCTTGTTGCTGTTATTACTCATACCTCTGTCTCCCCGAGATAGGCTTCGCGCACCTTGGGGTGGCCTTTGATATCTTCCGGCAGGCCCTCGGCGATGATCGCGCCTTGTGCCAGCACCGAAATGGTGGTGGCCAGTGAGAATACCACATGCATGTCATGCTCGATGATCACTTTGGTGATGCCGCGGGTCTCGCCGATTTGGCTGAGCAGCTCGATGGTGTTATTGGTATCGGCCCGCGACATGCCCGCGGTTGGCTCATCCAGCAACAGCAGTTTTGGGTCTTGCACCAGACACATCGCCATTTCGAGGCGGCGTTTGTCTCCGCGTGAAAGCGCGCCGGCATTGAGGGATATTTTTTCTTTCATACCCATATCTTCCAGAATATCCTCGGCCTTTTCCCTGATCTCCCTGTCGCGCACCACCTGGGCAAAGGCATTGACCTTGAAAGCCCCGTCCCGGTGGGCAAAGCAGGGGATCATCACGTTTTCAAACACGGTCAGATCGGCAAAAATCTCCGGGGTTTGAAACACCCGCGACACGCCAAGCTGGTTGATCTCGTGCGGGGCCTTGCCCAGCATCGGCTGGCCGTCAAAGATCACGCTGCCGGTATCGGGCTTCAGCTTGCCGATCAGGCAGTTGAGAAAGGTCGATTTCCCCGCCCCGTTTGGCCCGATAATGGCATGCACCGAGCCTCGCTCGACACTCAGGTTCACATTGTTGAGCGCATGCAGCCCGCCGAAATGTTTGTTGACGTTCTGAACTTCCAGAATACCCATGTCACGCTCTCCTATTCATCCACACGCGGCGTGGGTTCGGGTTTATGTTTTGCACCATCTTCATCATTATTTTCACCATCGGGTTTTACCTTGTCACGCTTGAACAGTTTTGCGATGCGCTGGCCACCCTCGACCAGACCGCCGGGCAAAAAGGTGACAACCAGCATGAACAACAGGCCAAGTGTCAGCGGCCAGCCATCGCCGGTAAAGCGGGAAAACACCCAGACCACCGTGTTTTCCAGCCCGTCGGGCAGAAAGGCAAACCACGATTGCAGCACGCTTTCATTGATCTTGGAAAATATGTTTTCAAGGTATTTGATCGCACCCGCGCCCAGCACCGGCCCCATCAATGTGCCAACCCCGCCGAGGATGCTCATGATCACCACCTCGCCGCTTGCGGTCCATTGCATGCGCTCGGCCCCTGCCAGAGGGTCCATCGAGGCCATCAAGCCACCCGCCAGCCCGGCATAGATGCCCGAGATCACAAAAGCCGCCAGCGTATAGGGGCGCGTGCTCAGCCCGGTATAGCTCAGGCGCTGCTGGTTGGATTTGATCGCCCGCAGCATCAGGCCAAACGGCGAGCGGAAAATCCGCAGGCTGACATAAAAGGCCAGCAGCGCAATCGCGGCGCTGAAATAATAGCCAACGCTGAAAGTATAAAGCCGGCCCAGCATTTCGATCTTGACAGCCGCGTTCATCTCCAGCCCGAAAATATTGGTCAGCGGCAACGAGCCGGTATTGTTGACCGGGTCCAGAATGCGCGGGTCACTCAGCGCCAGTTGCAGCCCGGTTTCACCATTGGTGATCGGGGTCAGCACCGAATAGGCCAGCGCAAAGCTCATCTGCGCAAAGGCCAGGGTGAGGATCGAAAAATATATGCCCGACCGGCGCAGGCTGATATAGCCGATCACCAGAGAGAACAGTCCGGCGGTGATCATGGCCAGCAGGATAGCCGGGATCACGTTCATCGACAACAGCTTGAACATCCAGACCGCCGAATAGCTGCCCACCCCCAGAAAGGCGGCATGGCCAAATGACAGATAGCCCGTCAGGCCAAACAGGATGTTGAACCCCATGGCAAAAATGCCGAAAATCGCGATGCGCTGCATCAGGTCCGGATAGCCGGCATTGAATTTCGCCAGCTCGGTGCCCTCGGCAAAGGGTTGCAGCAAAAACGGTGTGCCAAGGGTCAGCAGCAATACGATGATCAGCAACCTGAAGTCGCGTTTGTTCAGTCCCAGCATGTCTTAATCCTCCATCACGCCGCGTTTGCCCATGAGGCCGCGCGGGCGGGTGAGCAGAATAATAATTGCTATCAGATAGATAATGATCTGGTCGATCCCCGGGAGTATTGATTTGACCTCGTTGAGCGAGGCGAAACTTTCAACAATACCAAGCAGGAACCCGGCCAGCACGGCACCGGGCAGGCTGCCCATGCCGCCAACCACCACCACCACAAAGCTGATCACCAGAAAATCCATCCCCATGGTATAACTCGGGGAGTTGATCGGGGCATACATCACCCCGGCCACCCCGGCCACCGCGGCGGCGATGCCAAACATGATGGTGAATCGCTTGTCGATATTGATGCCCAAAAGGCCAACGGTTTCACGGTCGGCCATGCCCGCCCGCACCACCATGCCGAATGTGGTAAAGCGCAAAAAGGCAAAGATGGCGCTGATGATGCCAACGGAAAAGGCAAAATAGATCATGCGCCAATAAGGATAGATGATCGCGTTGGCCTCATAGCCGAGCAATACGCCAAAATCGAACGAGCCGCGAAAAACCTCCGGCGACGGTGTTGATATCTGGCTGGCACCGTAAAACTGTTTGATGATGTTTTGCAACACGATCGCCAGGCCGAAGGTCACCAGAATCTGGTCGGCATGCGGGCGGTTGTAGAAATGTTTGATCAGGCCCCGCTCCATGATAACCCCGATGGCCACCATGATCGGAATGGCGAAAAGCACCGCCAGCGGCACCGACCAGTCGATGATCGCCGCCCCCATTTCAGGGCCGAACCACAGCTCGACATAGGGGGTTTTTATCACCGCCGGATTGCCGAGAAAATCGGTCTTGGTCGGATCAACCGTCTGGGCTGAAATGTTCAGTATCCTTTGCAGCGTCACCGCGCAAAACGCCCCGATCAAAAACAGCGCACCGTGGGCGAAATTGACCACCCCGAGCGTGCCGAAAATCAATGTAAGCCCCAAGGCGATCAGCGCATAGGCACTGCCCTTGTCCAGCCCGTTTATTACCTGCAGAATTATCTGGTCCATTATCCCCGCCCGACGTGATCATGGTCACATGCCCGTTGACCCGGCCGCGTGAAAACCACGCAGCCGGATATAAGATTTATCGCTCAGCCTTAAGCGCCCGGGTTGCAATCGCCCAGTTCGCCACCGGCGAATTGCGGGTGATCAACCGGATAGGTGACCTGCGCCGCCGGTGTCACTTCGACGATCTCAAGCAGGTCGAACTCGTTTTCCGGGTTTTCCTTGCCCTTCACAACCAGCACGTCCTTGAAGCACTGGTGGTCGCCGGCGCGATACAGTGTCGGGCCGTTGCCCATGCCGTCAAACTCGAACCCTTCCAGGGCTTCGACCACACCGCAAGGGTTGAAGGTGCCCGCCCGCTCGCAGGCATCGGCATAAAGCAGCGCCTGCACATAGCAGGTATGCGCCGCCTGGCTTGGCGGGAAGCCGTATTTGGTGCCAAAGGATTGCACAAACGCTTTTGATCCTTCGTCGCTCAGCGACCAGTGCCAGTTGGTAGAGCCAAAAATGCCCGCAACATTGGAACCGGCGCCCTTGGCCATCAGCCGCGAGTAAAGCGGCACCACGATCTCGAAGTTTTTGCCGTTGGCCTGGGCTTCACGCAGCCCGAACTGCACCGCATTGGTCAGCGAGTTGACCATGTTGGCCCCATAGTGGTTCAGCACCAAAACATCGGCACCCGAATTCAGCACCGGCGTGATGTAAGAACTGAAATCAGTCTGGGTCAGCGGTGTCTTGACTGCGGCCACAGTTTCCCAGCCCATGGCTTCGGTGGATTCGCGCACCGCCTGCTCGGTGGTGTAACCCCAGTTGTAATCCGCCGTCAGGTGATAGGCCTTGCGGTCGGCGCCATAAGCGTTGTTCAGCACCGGTGCCAGCGCGGCACCCGACATATAAGAGTTGAAGAAGTGGCGGAAACCATTGGCTTTTTTGTCTTTGCCGGTGGTGTCGTTAGAGTGGGTCAACCCCGCCATGAAGATCACACCCGCCTCTTGGCACAGCGCCTGAACCGCCACGGCCACACCCGAGGATGAGCCACCGGTGATCATCACCGCGCCGTCTTTTTCGATCATCGAGCGTGCCGAGGCCCGCGCGGCGTCCGATTTGGTCTGCGTGTCGCCGGTGACATATTCGACCTTCTTGCCCAAAATACCGCTGCCGCTCAGCGCCTTTGATGAAAACGTGTTCATCATGCCGCCATCACCTTCACCATTCAGGTGCTCGACCGCCAGTTCATAGGCGCGCAGCTCGTCGGCGCCCTCATCTGCGTAGGGGCCGGATTGTGGCACGTTGAAACCAAGGGTAACCGAAGCGCCCGTTGGCTCATTGGTATAAGACTGGGCCGCAGCCGAGCCTGCAAATACCGTCGGCATGGCCAACCCGGCGCCGACAGCGGCCCCCGATTTCAGCAACCCGCGACGGTTCATGATTAGTCTAGACATGAATTTCCTCCCATTCGTGTCGGTTTGTCCGGCTAAAGAACCGGCACGGCTATATTGCCGCAGGGTCATTCTGGAGGCATTTGTCAAGTTTGCAATAACTGATTGTGTTTACACCCAAAATTTGTAAAGGTATTGTTAATGTTCAATAGTATACTGTAAACATCTTTTCACCGCAGCGCGGCAAAGGCTTGGAATCCCATGCGAAAATCTCTTTCCGGAACCCGCATCCGCGAGCAGCGCAGGCAGGCCAGGCTGACCCAAAAGGCGCTGGCCGAGCAGGCGGGTATCTCGGCTTCATACCTGAACCTGATCGAGCACAACCGGCGGGCGGTGGCGGGCAAGGTGCTTTTAGCGATTGCCCGCGCGCTTGATGTCCCGGCCTCCAGCCTGTCGGACGGGGTGGATTCAGCCAAGATAAGCGATTTGCACGAGGCTGCCGCGCATCACCCCGGCATCGGGGCCGAAGTAGCCGGGATCGAGGAGCTGGCGGGGCGCTTTCCCGGCTGGGCGCAGATGATCGCCGCGCTTTACCGCCAGACCCGGGATCAGGAGGCGATGATCACCGCGCTTTCAGACCGCCTCACCCATGACCCGTTTCTGGCCGAAAGCCTGCACGGCATGCTCTCCAACATCACCGCCATCCGCTCCACCTCCAACATCCTGAAAAGTATCGAGGATATCGAGCCGGAAAAGCAGGCCCGCTTTCACCAGATCATCCATGAAGAAAGCCACCGCTTAACCGATGCCGCGCAATCGCTGGTGACGTATTTTGACAAGAAAGCCGACCCGAAAGCCGGCATTGCCACCCCCGAAGAGGAGCTGGACGGCTTTCTGGAGCGCCACGATTACAGCTTTGCCCAGCTTGACAGCCTCGGCGAGGCCCCGGCCAGCAATGTGGAGGTCGCTTACCTTGTCAACCG
This sequence comes from Paracoccaceae bacterium, assembly GCA_015487255.1. Classification (GTDB taxonomy): domain Bacteria; phylum Pseudomonadota; class Alphaproteobacteria; order Rhodobacterales; family Rhodobacteraceae; genus UBA3077. The sequence continues at coordinate 5,430 of WFQA01000280.1, forward strand.
GATCATGGCCGAGGATGGCCAGCTCGAAAACCCGGAGACCAACCGGCTTGTCACCGCGTTTTTGCAAAACTACGCCCGCGATGCCCTGGCCCTGCCGCATGGAGATTTCATCAAGGTCGCGCGCAAAAGCCAGTATAACCCCTCTGTTATCGCGCAGAATTTTGGCACCAGCCTGCACACGGCCTTCCGCCGCCTCGCCTATCAGGACCCGGCAAAAACCGCCGCCCCCCCCATGGGGCTGATCATTGCCAATGCCGCCGGGCGCGCCCTTTTTCGCCGCCCGGTGGCCGATTTCACCTTCCCGCGCCATGGCAATGCCTGCCCGCTCTGGCCGCTTTATCAGGCATTCGCCAGCCCGCAAATTCCGGTTGCGGCGCTGCTTGAGCTGCCCGGCAAGCACAAATTCATCGGCCTTGCCATTGCCGAGGCCCAAGGCCAGCCGCGCTTTGGCCAACCGGCAAAGCTGAACGCCGCCATGCTGATCATTCATTACGAGCAGCGCGCCCTGCTCACCAAATGGCTGCCCGATCTTGGCGCGGCCCAGCCTGTTGGCATCACCTGCCGCATTTGCCCGCGCAGTAATTGCACCGCACGCACCGAACCGCAAATTCTGGGCGACGAGGTTTCGGAATAGGCCATGCCCGCCGCACGGGCACAAACCGGCTGGGCACCTTTGTTTCTGGCTGGTTCTGGCAACCCCGAACGCAATAATTTCCTTGCGCTTTTTTCGCTCTGCGCGTTAATCTTGCGCCAACAGGGGGAAAAAGGTGGTTAAGCGCGTATTAATTGTTGAGGACGAACCAAATATAGTTGAATCGATACGCTTTTTGCTGGAGCGCGAAGGCCTGGATGTGCGCGAGCAATCGGACGGTGCTTTGGCAATAGAGAGCGTACGCAGCCAGATGCCCGATCTGGTTATACTTGATGTGATGCTGCCCAATCGCAGCGGGTTTGATATATTGCGCGACCTGCATGAACTGCCCGGCACAAGGCCCAAAGTGATGGTGCTTACCGCCAAGGGGCAGGCGCGCGACCGGCTTACGGCCGAGGAAATCGGGGTGGATATGTTCATGACCAAGCCGTTTTCCAACCAGGAGATCGTGGCCAATATTCTTGAGATGCTGGCATGAACAACCCCGATCTCGCCACCTCGGCCACCCGCAAGCGCAAATTGCGGGACAGCGCGCTTTTGCTGCCGCTTTTCGGAGTTTTTCTGCTGGTTTCGCCTTTTATCACCATTTTCACCGGCCCGGTCACCGTGTTTGGCCTGCCGCTGATTTTTGTCTATATTTTCGGGGTCTGGCTTGGGCTGGTGATCCTGGCGCGGGCCATGGCGCGGCGGCTCGATAAAGGCTAGGCCATGCTTTCGCTCAACGCCCTTATCACGGCAAGCCTTGGTTATGCGATCCTGCTTTTCGCCATTGCCTTTTGGGCCGAACGCCGGGCGCAGGCCGGGCAGATAAGCTGGCTGCGCACGCCGTTTGTCTATACGCTTTCGATTTCGGTCTATTCCACCGGTTGGACCTTTTATGGCGCGGTCGGCTCAGCGGCGCGCAACGGGTTTGAGTTTGTCACCATCTATCTTGGGCCGACACTGATTTTTATCGGCTGGTGGTGGCTGCTGCGCAAGCTGCTGCGGGTGGGGCGGGCGCAGCGCATTACCTCGATCGCCGACCTGATTTCCTCGCGCTATGGCAAAAGCACCAGTCTTGCGGTGCTGGTCACCCTGCTGGCGGTGATCGGCTCCACGCCTTATATCGCGCTGCAGTTGCAATCCATCACCCTGAGTTTCACGGTGTTTGAAACCGGTGGCAATGCCGACCTGACCGCCTTTTGGGTGGCGGCCGGGCTGGCGGCCTTTACCATCCTGTTTGGCACCCGAAATGTGGATGCCAACGAGCGGCACCACGGGGTTGTCACCGCCATTGCAGTGGAGGCGATTGTGAAACTGCTGGCGCTGGTCTCGGTGGGGGTGTTTGTGGTTTGGGGGCTGGGCGGCGGCCCGGCGGAGATTTTTGCCAAAGCCCCGCCGGAAATGCTGAGCGGCAGCAATATCTTCTCCGCACGCTGGGTCAGCCTGACCATGCTTTCGGCGATGGCCATCCTGACCCTGCCGCGCATGTTTCAGGTGATCGTGGTGGAAAACTCCGACGAAAAGCACCTGGCCACCGCAAGCTGGGCCTTTCCGGGCTACCTTTTGCTGATGAGCCTGTTTGTGCTGCCGATAGCGATTATGGGCAACGCGCTGTTGCCTGAAGGCTCCAATCCCGACCTTTATGTGCTGACCCTGCCGCTCTCGCAGGGGCAGAACAACCTGGCGCTGTTTGCCTTTCTCGGCGGGTTTTCCTCGGCCACCTCGATGGTGATCATCGCCGCGATTGCGCTTTCGACCATGGTGTCCAACCATATCATCATGCCGCTCTGGCTGCGCTCGGCCAGCAGCAAAACCCAGACCAGCGGTGATGTGCGCACCATCCTTTTACGCTCGCGGCGGTTTTCCATCGCCGGTATCCTGCTGCTGGGTTATCTCTATTTTCGCCTGACCGGCGGCTCGGGCGCGCTGGCCTCGATCGGGCTGATCGCCTTTGCCGGCTCGGCACAGATCATCCCCTCATTGCTTGGCGGGCTGTTTTGGCGCGGGGCCACCCGAAACGGGGCGCTGATGGGGCTGCTGGCGGGGTTCACCCTTTGGGCCTATACGCTGTTTTTGCCGAGTTTTGAGGGCAGTTTCATTCTGTCAAAATCGCTGATCGCCAACGGGCCTTTTGGCCTTGAGTTCCTTAAACCCGAGGCGCTGTTTGGCTTGAAGGGTTATGACCCGCTGGTGCACTCGCTGTTCTGGTCGATGACCTTCAATATCATCCTGTTTATCCTTGGTTCGCTTTTCTCCACCCCGCGCCCGTTGGAGCGGATTCAGAGCAGCCAGTTTGTTGATGTGTTCCGGCTCGATAAATCCACCGGCTCTTACCTGGTTTCGCGCTCGGCCACTTCGGAAGACCTGTTCACCCTGGCGCAGCGCATCCTTGGCACCAACCCGGCCCAGCGGTTGTTTTCAGAGCTGGCGAAACAGCAGGGCAAGGATCAGGGCCTGCCGGACGCCACCGATAAAGTGGTGCAAACGCTGGAGCGCGAGTTGGCCGGTTCGGTCGGGGCGGCTTCGGCCCATGCGATGGTTTCCCAGATCGCCGGCGGTGGCACGGTCTCGGTGGATGAGCTGATGAAGATCGCTGATGAAACCGCGCAAATTCTGGAATATTCGCAAAAGCTGGAAAACCAGTCGCACCGGCTGGAGCGCACAGCGCAGGAATTGCGCGCCGCCAATGCCCAGCTGACCGAGATGGGGGCGCAAAAGGATGCCTTCCTCAGTCAGGTCTCCCACGAGCTGCGCACCCCGATGACCTCGATTCGCTCGTTTTCAGAAATCCTGCGTGATACGGACGGGCTTGACCTGCCGGATGCCAAACGGTTTCTGGGCATCATTCAGGAGGAAAGCGAGCGCCTGACCCGGCTGCTTGACGAGATATTGGACCTTAGCCATCTGGAGAGCGGGCGCGGGCAAATGCCGCTGGAACCGGTGGTGTTGCAGGATGCGATCGAGAAATCGCTCAGCGCGACCGGAGCATTGATCGAGGAAGCCGGGGTGCGGGTGGAAAAAACCTTGCCGGAAGCGCCTGTCATGGTGCAGGCCAATTTTGACCGGCTGGCGCAGGTGTTTATCAACCTGATCTCCAATGCGGTGAAATATGGGCGCGGCAAAACCCCGGAGCTCAAGATCGGGCTGACGGTTTCTGGCGGGGTGGCGCTGGTGAGCATGGCAGATAACGGCCCGGGCATTTCACCAGCGGATCGCAAAAGGGTGTTTGAGAAATTCACCCGACTGTCAGAGGCCAATCTGGCGGGCAGCGCCGGGCTTGGCCTGCCGATCAGCCGGGAGATCATGCGCAACCTAGATGGTGACCTGACATTGAAATCAAGCCGCAGGGGCGCGGTGTTTCATGTGACTGTGCCGCTGTCCACGCCTTCTGATCTTGGTTAGAGGCCAATCAAACAGACCGCCGAGCGTAAGCTCGGCCATCGTCGTCGCCAGACACTGTTCAGCTTTGCTGATAAAGTGCCTTTTGTGACGGGGGCTTTAGCCTCCGGGAGGAAAAGGCAAGCTTGCCGGAAGGTCAGCGTATTTTACTGCAGCGCCGCCGCGCACGCCTCCTTCGGCGACCTGAAGTCGTCGGCTGCGTCTTCCTTTGTTCAGGGCACCTCGTCGGCGTGTGCCTCGCTTCGCTTGGCAAAAGTTGCGGATGGCTTAGCCCTTGTTGCCGGAAATATCGATATGCACTGATGTCGGGTAGGGGATATCGATTTCTTCCCGGTCAAACTCTTCCTTGATCGCCTGTAGCAGCGCAAATTTCAGGTTGGCGTATTCACCCGCCGTCACCCAGACACGAAGGGTAAAATCCACCGAACTATCCCCCAGATTGGTGACCTTCACAAAAGGCTCCGGCTCTTGCAGGGCCCGTGCATCCGCCTCGATTACCTTGCGCAATACGGTTTCCGCCTTTTTCAGGTCGGTATCATAGGAAACCCCGATCACGATATCGCAGCGGCGGTGGTCATAATGGGAATAGTTGCGAATAGAGGATGCCCATATATCCCCGTTGGGAATAATGATCTGGATATTGTCCGGCGTGGCGATTTCGGTGGTAAACAATGTTATCGCTTTTACCGTGCCCGAATGCCCGCCCACATCTATATAATCGCCAATCTTGAACGGCCGGAACCCCAGCAGCATCACCCCCGCCGCAAGGTTGGAAAGCGTGCCCTGCAGCGCCAGCCCAATCGCCAGCCCCGCCACACCGAGCAGGGCCACCAGCGAGGTGGTCTGAATGCCAAAACGTGACAGAACAAACACAATCGCAATCGCCAGTATCGCGTATTTCGCCAGACTGGCGAGAAACAAAAACAGCGTGTCGTCCAGTTCCTCATATATCAGCCCCAGCTTGGTGATCCGCTTTTTCACAAAGCCCGACAGCCACAGCGCGGCAATCAATATCGCCGCCGCAATCAACACATTCAACCCAAGCTGAACATACCAATTCAATTCCTCAAACATCAATTTCTCCCTGGTTTTTACCTATTTGCCCACGATGCAGCAGCAAATGGTCCAGTATCACACAGGCCATCATCGCCTCACCCACCGGCACCGCGCGGATACCCACACAAGGGTCATGGCGGCCTTTGGTGATCAGCTCGATCTCGCGCCCGTCTTTGGTGATGGTTTTGCGCGGAGTCAGGATGGAAGAGGTCGGCTTCACCGCAAACCGGCAGACAATCTCCTGCCCGGTGCTGATACCACCCAGAATCCCCCCGGCATGGTTGGAGCCAAACCGCACCCCGTCATTGCCCATCCGCATTTCGTCGGCATTCTCCACCCCGGTCAGCATGGCAGCACTCATCCCGGCCCCGATCTCCACCGCCTTCACTGCGTTGATAGACATCATCGCGGCCGCGATATCGGTATCAAGCTTGGCATAAACCGGCGCGCCCAGCCCGGCAGGCACCCCCCGCGCCACCACCTCGATCACCGCCCCGACCGAGTTGTGATCCTTGCGCAGCCCATCCAGATACTCCGCCCAATCCTCTGCGGCCCCTGCATCGGGCACCCAAAACGGGTTGCGCTCGATCTCGTCCCAATCAAACCGGCTGCGGTCGATCTTGCGATCGCCCATCTGCACCATATAGCCCTTGATTTCAACACCAGCCACAAGCGCTGCGATGGCGGCGCGCGCCAGCCCGCCCGCTGCCACACGCGCTGCCGTTTCGCGCGCGCTGGAGCGGCCCCCGCCGCGATAATCCCGGTTGCCGTATTTCATGAAATAGGTGTAATCCGCATGCCCGGGCCGAAAGCTCTCGGCAATCTCGCCATAATCTTTCGAGCGCTGGTCCTGGTTGCGGATCATCAACTGCACCGGCATGCCCGTGGTTTTGCCTTCAAACACCCCCGAGAGGATCTCCACCTTGTCCGGCTCCTGGCGCTGGGTGGTGAATTTATTCTGCCCCGGTTTTCGCTTGTTGAGCCAATGCTGGAGCATGGCCTCATCCACCGCCACATTGGGCGGGCAGCCATCCACCGTTGCGCCCAGTGCTGGCCCGTGGCTCTCGCCCCATGTGGTCACCCGAAATAAATGGCCAAAGCTGTTCATCGACATGGCAATCTCCTTTGCGCCGTTCTACCCCAAGCCATGCCCGCACAAAACCCCTTATTGCAATCCGGCACAAGCGCCTCTATCCTGCCTCCACCTCGGGGAGCCTTAGGGCTGAGACGCAATAGCGGACCCGTTGAACCTGAACCGGATCATGCCGGCGTAGGGAAGGTATGGGTCTCCCCACACTTGCCTTGCGCCGTAGCAATAGGAGACAACCATGAAGAAATTCCTTTTCGCTGCGGCCCTTAGCCTGCCCCTTGGCAGCCTGAGCGCCCAATCTGTGCCCATATTGACGGTCTATACCTATGACAGTTTCATCGCCGACTGGGGCCCCGGCCCGGCGATAAAAACCGCTTTTGAGGCGGAATGCGGCTGCGTGCTAAACCTTGTCGGCGCGGGAGACGGGGCGGCGTTGCTCAGCCGGTTGCGGCTGGAAAGCGCCCATAGCGTCGCCGATATCGTGCTCGGGCTGGATAATTCGCTGATCGAGCAGGCCCGTGATACCGGGCTTTTCGCCCCGCTGGCCAGCCCGCCCGAAGGGTTGAAATTGCCGGTGGAGTGGTCAGACGATACCTTCCTGCCCTTTGATTGGGGCTATCTGGCATTTATATACGATAACACCAAACTGACGGAAGTGCCCGACAGCTTTGAATCTTTGGCCGCATCGGAGTTGTCCATCATCATCCAAGACCCGCGCTCTTCCACCCCCGGCCTTGGGCTGGCGCTGTGGGTGAAGGCGGCTTATGGCGATGAGGCGGCGCGCATCTGGGAAGGGCTTTCGGATAATATCGTCACGGTCACCAAGGGCTGGTCGGAGGCTTATGGCATGTTTTTGGAAGGCGAGGCCGATATGGTGCTTTCCTACACCACCTCGCCGGCTTATCACCTGATCGCCGAAGGGGATGCGAGTAAATCCGCCGCGGAATTTATCGAGGGCCATTATTTGCAGGTCGAGGTGGCCGCCAAACTGGCCAGCACCAAGCAGGGCGCGCTGGCGGATGAATTTATGGCGTTTATCACCTCGGATGCCTTTCAAACCGTGATTCCGGAAACCAACTGGATGTATCCCGCCACCGGCGTGCCGGTGCCCGAGGGCTTTGGCCGGCTGATCACCCCGCAGCCGGTTGCCAGGCCGCTGAATGTGCCCGCATCCAGCCGCAAAGCGGTGGTGGATGAGTGGGTTGCCGTGCTGAGCCGGTGAGCCTGCCGGTTAAATTTTTTGGCATCACCGCGCTATTGCTCGTGGTGATGCTGGTGCTGGCCCCGGTGGTGGCGCTGTTGCTGCGCGCCGAGGGTGGCATTTGGGTGGTTTCGGCATGGCCTGCCATCCGCTTTACCCTGCTGCAGGCCGGCCTTTCGGCGCTGATCTCGGTGGCACTGGCGGTGCTCTTGGCAAGGGCGCTGATGCGGCGGCGGTTTTGGGGGCGGGGGGTGATGATCTCGCTGTTGGGCGCGCCGTTTTTACTGCCCTCGATCGTGGCGGTATTTGGGCTGCTGGCGATCTGGGGGCGCTCGGGGGTTTTTAGCGATGCGCTGGCGGTTTTTGGGCTTGGGCCGCTGGATATTTACGGGCTGAAAGGGGTGCTGCTGGCGCATGTGTTTTTCAACCTGCCTCTGGCCACGCGGATGCTGTTGCAGGGTTGGCAGGCGGTGCCAGCCGAGCATTTCCGCCTTGCCGCCCAACTTGGCCTGACACCGCGCGCAAGATTTATGCTTGTTGAAATGCCGGTCTTGCGCGGCGCTGCACCCTCGGCCCTGCTGCTGGTGTTCATGCTCGCCATGTCCAGCTTTGCCGTGGTGCTGGCGCTGGGCGGCGGGCCAAAAGCCAGCACGATAGAACTGGCGATCTATCAGGCATTGCGCTTTGAGTTTGACCTTGCGGGCGCAGCACAGCTGGCAATGGTGCAACTGGTGATCGGCCTTGCCGCCGCTGCGCTGGCCTTCCATTTTGGCAAGGCGGCATATTTTGGCGGCAGCCTCGGCGCGCCGGTGCAAAACTGGGATACCCGCCGCATGCCCAGGGTTTTGGATGGCTTTACCCTTGTCATGGCTGCTCTGTTCATTGCCTTGCCGCTGCTGGCCATCCTGCTCAAGGGGCTGGCCGGGCTGTCGCTTGGCCTGCCATCCGGCTTTTGGATGGCCTGGGGGATCAGCCTGACCATTGCGCTGGTCTCTACCGCGCTGGCACTGGGCCTTGCGCTGGCCCTGGCGCATTTTATTGATGCCAGTATGAATTCCGACAGAAAA
>WFQA01000281.1 GCA_015487255.1 Paracoccaceae bacterium
AACCATCTCCGCCAGCCTTGGCTCATCCTTGATCTGCTGCAGGCTGACAGGCTGCGCAAAAGCCCCCACGGCTTTAACATCCACACATTCCCAGCGCGCATCGTCGCTGGTGCTGTCGGGGTGGGCCTCGGCCATTACCTCCACCACCCCCATAATCCGCTTTTCGTTGACGGAATGGTAGAAAAACCCCAGATCGCCCGCTTGCATCTGCCGCATGAAATTGCGGGCCTGATAATTGCGCACCCCGTCCCATTCCTCACCCAAATCGCCGCGCGCCATCTGGTCATCCCAGCTCCATGTATTGGGTTCGGATTTGAAAAGCCAATATTGCATCTATTCCTCCTTCAACGGGCGGGCGAGCAGCATTTCCATCGCCGAGGCCACCGTGGCACGCCCGGCCACCACCTCGGCCACGATGCCGGTAATTGGTGCCTCGACCCCAAGCTTTGCCGCCAGCGCCGCCGCTGCCTCGGCGGTTTTCAGCCCCTCTACCGTGCCTTCACTTTGCCCCTTGCCCTGCCCAAAAGCCAGCCCCTGGGCAAAGTTGCGGGACTGCGCGCTGGCGCAGGTCAGCGCCAGGTCTCCCAGCCCGGAAAGCCCCTGAAAGGTCTCGGCCTTGCCGCCCAGCGCCACCCCGAGCCGCTGCATTTCGGCAAAGCCCCGGGTCAGCAGCGCCGCGCGCGCGCTTTCGCCCAGCCCGGCCCCTATCGCCATGCCACACGCCAGTGCGATCACGTTTTTCAGCGCCCCGCCCGCTTGCGCGCCGATCATATCGTCAGTGCGGTAAAGCCGCAGGCGCGGGGTGGAAAGCAACACCTGCTGCGCGGCATTTCCGCCCGCCAGCGTAAGCGCGGTCGGCAGGCCGGCGGCGATTTCACCCGCAAAACCGGGGCCGGTCAGCACCGAGATCGGCATGTCGCAATATCGCGCCGCGATCTGGCTTTGCAACTGGCCACTGCCCGCATCTATCCCCTTGGCGCAAAGCACCAGCGGGGCCTCAGGCAGCGGGTTTTGTGCAAGAAAACCAGCGGTTTGCTGGGCCGGCACCACCAGCAATATCGCCTCAACCCCGGTCAATTCCATCAGATCATCCACATGGTGCACCCCTGCCGGATACGCCCGCACAAACGGTTTGCGCCGCGCCCAGAGCATCACCTCCAGCCCCTTTTGCCCGTAAGCCACCGCCAAAGCCGAGCCAAACGCCCCCGCGCCAATGATTCCGATTTTCATACCTGCGCCCTGAAAACTAATTGCCTGCCACCTGCACAAGGGGTATCACCCCGGGCATGACCACGCAATATAGCATAGACGCCCCGCTCAAAATCGGCACCCGCGGCTCGCCGCTGGCTCTGGCGCAGGCCCACGAGACCCGCGCCCGCCTGATGGCGGCCCATAACCTGCCCGAAGCCGCCTTCACCATCGAGGTGATCCAGACCACGGGTGATGCGGTGCAGGACCGGCCCTTATCTGAAATCGGCGGCAAGGGGCTGTTTACCAAGGAGATCGAGCAGGCGCTGCTTGATCGCCGCATCGATATCGCCGTGCACTCGATGAAAGACGTGGCCACGGTGCTGCCGGACGGGTTGGTCATTGATTGCACCCTGCCGCGCGAGGATGTCCGCGATGCCTTTATCAGCCCGAAGTATAAAGCCATCGAAGATCTGCCCAAAGGCGCGGTTATCGGCACTTCCAGCCTGCGGCGGCGCGCGCAATTGCTGAGCATGCGGCCCGACCTGAAACTGGTCGAGTTTCGCGGCAATGTGCAGACAAGGCTTAAAAAGCTGGATGATGGCGTGGCGGTTGCCACCTTTCTGGCCTGTGCCGGGCTGCAACGGCTGGGTAATTTTGATATCGCCAACCCGGTCTCCACCTATGTGATGCTGCCCGCCTGCGCCCAGGGGGCGATCGGCATCGAGCGGCGCAAGGATGACGAAGCAGCCGCGCTGCTGCTGATGGCCATTCACCATGCCGCCACCTTCACCCGCATCAGTTGCGAGCGTGCCTTTCTGAAAGAGCTGGATGGCTCCTGCCGCACCCCGATTGGCGGGCTGGCCGAGCTTGATGGCAACAATCTGCGCTTTTTGGGTGAAATCATCCGCCCTGACGGGTCGGAGGTTTATAGCGATATATGGCGCGGGCAGGCGAAGGATGCCGTGGAAATCGGTGCCGCTGCGGGCAGGGATCTGCGCGCGCGCGGTGGCGAGGGCTTTTTTGCCTAGGCTGCTGCTCACCCGCGCCCGGCCACAGGCCGAAGGCTTTGCCATCATGATGCGGGGCCAGACCAGCCTTGTGCCCATTATCTCGCCGATGCAGGAAATGCGCGACCTCGCGGTAAAGATCGACCTGTCCGGCATCACCGCGCTGGCTTTTACTTCGCAAAACGGGGTTGCGGCCTTTGCCCGCCAAAGCCCGGCCCGCCTGCCCGCATATTGTGTGGGCGAGGCCACGGCTGCCCGCGCCCGTGCGCTTGGTTTTGAAGCCAGGGCAGCAGGGGGGGATATTGACGCGTTGCGCAAAATACTGCCCGATTCGGGGGTTTTGCACCTGCATGGCAAACATGTGGCCGGCAAGCTTGGCGTGCAAAACCTTGCAATTTATGAGCAGGTGGCGCTGGAACTGGGGGAGGACGCCCAGACCCTGCTGAAGGCGGATGCGATCGCCGCCGTGGCGCTGTTTTCCCCCCGTTCGGCGCGGCTATGGGCTGAAAGCCCGGCGCACCGTCTGAGCACCAGGCCGGTTTTATATGCGCTGAGCGAAGCCGTGGCCGCCCCCTTGCGCGGCATTTCAGCGCCCCGCATCTGCCCCGCGCCAAACGCCACAGCCATGCTGCGGCTCCTTTCCGCTGATTTTCCGGCCTAATCCCACCCGAATCCTTGCCCGCGCCACACAGGCCGCGCTAGACTTTGGCCAAACGGATGCCCATATATCCGCAAACAAAGATTTAAGAGGTTGCAGAGCGCATGGCGAAAGAACAGGAACCGGTTGAAGAGGAGAT
>WFQA01000282.1 GCA_015487255.1 Paracoccaceae bacterium
AAGCTTGCTCGGTGTGGTGTTGCTTGCTGCCATAAAGGCCACCGGCACCGCCATGATCAGGGCAAAGATCGTGCCCAGTGTGGCAATGGCCAATGTATCCCATATCGGCAGCCAGAGCTGGTTCATGTAAGACCAGCGCGGCGGGGTGGCGCGGGTGCTGATATCGGCAACAACCTCGCCGATATTGTCCATCATGAACCACAGCGTATTGTTGGAAATTTCCTGCCAGGACAGGATGAACAATATCAGCCCGACCAGCCACATCCCCCAGCGGATCCACTGCGCTTTTGTGGTGCGCAACTGCCAGACCTTCCGGCCGTTTTTCTCTTGCATAGGCATTACTGGATCCTCGCGCGAATGATACCGGACAGATATTCAAGGAACATCACGGTGACGATAATGATCAACAGGATGGCGGCTACGGTATCAAACTCGTAGCGGTCAAAGGCGGTGTTGAGCGTGCCGCCAATGCCGCCCGCCCCCACCAGCCCAAGCACGGCGGATTCGCGAAAGTTGATATCAAGCCGATACATCGAAAGCCCGATCAGGCGCGGCATCACTTGCGGTTGCACCCCGAAATTGATCCATTGGCCCCAACTGGCCCCGGTGGATTTGATCGCCTCTGCCTGCACTTTGTTCATGTTTTCAATATCTTCCGCCAAAAGCTTGGCCAAAAAACCGATGGTGGCAAAGCTGAGGGTAATAAAGCCGGCCAAGGGGCCAAAGCCCAAAATCGCCACCAGGATGATCGCCACGATGATCTCGTTGAGCGCGCGCGAAACAGCGACAATCGCGCGGCAGATCAGATAGACCGGCAAGGGCGCGATATTGCGCGCGGCCCCCAGCGCAATCGGAATGGAAATCGCAATGCCCACAACCGTCGAGGCAATGGTCATCATGATGCTCTCATATATTCCTTTGGATATATCGGGCCAGCGCGAGGTGAAATCGGGGCTGCCAAAGCCTTTGATAAACTGCCAGCCGCGCTCCCAGCCCCGGGCGATGCGGTCAAGGTTGATCTCGATTCCGGAAAAGGCAAGATAGAGGTAAACCAAAGAACCAATGATCAGCGCCCAGCGCCAAAACGGGTTTTTGATGAAATGCGGTTTTTTCCAGGCTTTTCCGAGCCTGGCATCCAGTGCCGCGCTCATACCACTTCTTCCTCGTCTTCGTCGTCGACCTTTTCAATCGTCGCTTCCCAGTCTTCCTCGCCGTAAATATCGGTGAGCACCTCGGGCGTCAGCTCGGTTGGCCCGCCGTCAAACACCACCACGCCCAGCTTCAGCCCGATCACCCGCTGCACAAACATCTGCGCCAGCGCCACATCGTGGATGTTGATAATCGCCGAAAGCCCGCGCTCATCACAAAGCTCGACAATCAGCCGCATGATCTGGCGCGAGGTTTTCGGGTCCAGGCTGGCGGTAGGCTCATCAACCAGCAGCAATGAGGGGTTTTGGATCAGTGCGCGGGCAATGCCCACCCGCTGGCGCTGCCCGCCTGAAAGCTCGTCGGCGCGTTTATCAGCCATTGCCAGCAGGCCGACCCGGTCAAGCAACCGGTAAGCCTCGTCCACATCCGCTTGCGGAAATTTGCGAAACAGCGAGCGCCAGAAGCCAACATAACCAAGCCGCCCGGAAAGCACGTTTTCCATCACCGTCAGCCGCTCGACCAGCGCATATTCCTGAAAGATCATGCCCATTTTGCGCCGCGCTCTGCGCAGGCCACCCGAGCCGAGGGCGGTAATATTGGTGCTGTCCAGCAAGGCCTTGCCCGATGTGGGCGGCACCAGCCGGTTCACACAGCGGATCAGGGTGGATTTGCCAGCCCCCGAAGGGCCGATCAGGGCCACGACCTGCCCGTCGGGGATGGTCAGGGTCACATCGCTCAGTGCTTTGTCACCTGTATTGTAAACTTTGGTAAGGCCTTGAAGTTCTAGCATAATCCATCCTCGAGATATAGAAATGGCGCCCACCATCCAGCAGGCGCCATATTTTTTTAGCGCTTATTCACAAGCGTAAGATACACCGTTTGCCGCATCAATTTTGCGGATCACATCCCAGAATTCCTTATAGGTCATCTCAAGGAACTGACCCTCATTGGATTTCTCGAATTCACGCTGCAACGAGGTGCCTTCCCACTCAAAGCTGAAGAAGGCGTCGCGAATTTGCGCTGTCAGCTCCGGGTCGAGGTTATAAGCCACACCAAAACCGGTGGTCGGGAAGGTTTGCGATTTGTAGATCGAGATCACCTGATCCGGGGTGATCACCTCACGCGAGATCATCCGCGACAGCACCGAATTGGCGATGGCGGCGGCAGGGTAATCCTGATTGGCCACGCCAAGGATCGAGTTATCGTGCTTGCCCGAGAATACCGGCTCGAAATCACGGTCCGCGATCATGTCGAAATCCGAGGCCAGAATGGCCGATGGTGCCTTGAAGCCCGAGTTCGAGGTTGGCGAGGTAAAGGCCAACTGCCCACCACGGATATCCTCAACCGATTCGATACCGGAGCCGGGATAGGTGATGATTTCCATCTCATAGCCAAAATTGCCATCCAGCGAGGCCATGATGGTGAACGGGTTGAAGCCCGCACAATTTACCGCCAGCGGGTTGGAGCCGGTGTTGAAGCCCGCAATATGCAAGCGGCCCGAGCGCATCGCCTCGATTTGCGCCGCGTTGGACTGCACGGGGAAGAACACCACGTTTTTGCCGGTTTTCTCTTCGAGATAGGCCAGGAAATCAGACCATGCCTCTTCATAAACCGCCGGGTCTTCTACCGGTGTGTAAGCAAAGATCAGCGTGTCGGGGTTTACCCATTCAGCCGGATCGGTCGGGGTGTCTGCCAGCAGGTCACCGTCACGGTCACAATATTTGACATCAAGATCGCCGCGCGGGCAATCTTCCTGCGCGAAAGCCGCGCCACCCATGCTCAGCAAAAGCGCAACCGAGGCTGCGCCCAAAAGATTGGTTTTCATATTTATTCCTCCACATTTTTTTTGTGCAGGAATTAGAAGATATATAACAGCGCAAAGCAATCCTGAATGTGCCAAAACGGTTACAAAATTTTATTTTATTCGATTTGTTACAAATTTTAACGTTTTTGAAGCTCAGATTGGGAGATTGGCAAAGCCGGGCAGGATTTATTCAATTTGGGGCAGAGTATCTGCTTGTATTTACTTGCGCTGCTTTGCAACCTGAACCGCAAAAATGCCGACTGAGATCACCAAAACACCCAGAATATCCGCCGCAGAAAGAGATTCGCCAACCACCAAAGCGGCAATGGCCACCCCCAAAAACGGGTTTAGAAAGTGAAAGCTGGAGGCCCGCACCGGCCCGATCCGCCCGACCAATAAAAACCAAACCAGCGTCGCCAGCACGCCGGGCACCAAAGTGGTGTAGCTAAAAGCCGCGATAAGCTGCCATGTCCACTCGACCCGCCAGGTTTCAAATGCCAATGAGGCCGGAAACAGCGCCGCGCTGGCCACCAGCATTTGCAGACCCACCACCATCAGCACATTGCCCGAGCTGACCGCCCCGCGCACCAGCAACGTGGCAATGCCCAGCGCCCCCACGCCGATAAACGCCAGCGCTACGCCAAATATATCCGCCCCGGCTGAAAGCCGTGTCGACATGATGATGACCACCCCGGCAAAGCCCATCACCAGCCCCATCACCCCCAAAGCCGGCAGTTTTTCCTTCAAAAAAAGCCAGCTCAACAGCGCCACCAATAGCGGCAGCAGGCTGGCGATAATCGCGGCCAGCCCGGCCTCTATCCATTGCATCGCCACAAAATTGGCCCCGAGATAGACCCCGTTTTGCAAAACACCAAACAGCACCACGGCCAGCCACTGCTTGCGGCTGAGGCTGATCCGCTGGCCGAGCATTTTGGCGATCAGCATCGCCAGCAACCCCGAGAGCAAAAACCGCACCGAAAGCAACAGCAAGGGCGAGGCATAAGCCACCGCGATACGCGCCGAAGTAAAGGCGCTGCTCCACATCAGCACAAAGGCAAGCCCCATGATAAGGGCGCGGATATCCATCAGGGAAGGCTCCAATCAAAACAGGGTCGCAAAACTAAGCCGTGTATAATTACGCGTCTTTGTCCTGCAGCAATTCCTTAATCTTTAGCGCCTTCTCAAAATGATCAAGCTTATGTATCTGTATCCACCATGTAGCGGCTTCCATCAATAGAGCCGGGTTGTCATTTTTGTTTTTGAAAAAGGCATAGAAAGACAGCCCGACATTTTCGCCCTTGGCTTGAATTTTTTCGTTACATATTTTGATGGCTTTGTGTTTTAGAGCGCTTCGCATTATGACCCAACTTTGTTTGCTATTGCTCGTATTTGTGGCGGACGCTCATTTTCTCTGCGGGCAATCCAGCGAAATAGCCATTACAAAAAACGGGCCGCCATATGGCAGCCCGTATTAAAGCTTTTGCCAGATAGATTAGCTGTTGATCAGGTCTTTCAGCGCTTTGGCGATGGTCACCTTGGCCACGCGGTCCGCGCCTTTTTTCATTTGCTCGCCGGTGGCGGGGTTGCGCACCATGCGCTCTGGGCGATCACGGCATACAAATTTGCCAAGGCCGGGCAGGGTCACGGCGCCACCGGCTTGCAGCTCGGCGGTCACGATTTTTTCCAGCGCTTCCAGCATGCCTTTGGCAGTGTTCTTGTCGCAATCCATCTCGTCGCAAATTGCGGTGATCAGCTGCGCTTTGGTCATGGCTTTCTTTGTCATGGTTATCCCCCATCAGACGTTGGTTTTATTTTTGAACCGGTCATTTGACCTTCCATGCAGAACTAAATCCGGTTTATCGCAGAAACTCAATCAAAGAATTCCCAAAATGCAATTTTTTTGACTCCTTGATCAGGAAAGTCGGCAATTTTTCGCCATTTCGCGCGAGTTTACAGAAAGGCAGTCTCCTCAAAGCTGCGCAGCTTGCGTGAATGCAGCCGCTCCAGCGGCATCGAGCGCAGGGATTCCATGGCGCGAATGCCGATTTTGAGGTGCTGGGCGACCTGGGATTTGTAAAATGCCGTAGCCATGCCGGGCAGTTTCAGCTCTCCGTGCAGGGGTTTGTCGGAGACACAAAGCAGGGTGCCATAGGGCACGCGGAAGCGAAAACCGTTGGCGGCGATGGTGGCGCTTTCCATATCCAGCGCAATGGCGCGGGATTGGCTGAGCCGAAACACCGGGCCGGATTGCTCGCGCAATTCCCAGTTGCGGTTGTCAATCGTTGCCACGGTGCCGGTGCGCATGATTTTTTTCAGGTCATAGCCCGAATAATCGGTCACCTCGGCCACCGCCTGCTCCAGCGCCACCTGCACCTCGGCCAAAGGCGGGATCGGCACCGAGGTCGGCAGGTCATCATCCAGCACTTTATCCTCACGCATATAGGCATGCGCCAGTACATAATCCCCAAGGCTTTGGCTGTTGCGCAACCCCGCGCAATGGCCCAGCATCAGCCAGACATGCGGGCGCAACACCGCCACATGGTCGGTGATGGTCTTGGCATTGCTTGGCCCGACCCCGATATTGACCATGGTAATGCCCGAGCCGTCGGGCCGGGTCAGATGATAGGTCGGCATTTGCGGGGTGCGCCCTTTCGGGCCGCCGCTGGTGCCGTCAATCGTGGTCACCACATTGCCACCCTCGACCACCGTATCATAGCCGCTTTCAGGGTCGGCCACCTGTGCATGGGCAAAGCTCAGGAATTCGTCCATATAGAACTGGTAATTGGTAAACAGCACATGGTTTTGAAAATGGGCCGGGCTGGTGGCGGTATAATGGCTGAGCCGGGCCAGCGAATAATCCACCCTTTGCGCGGTAAACGGCCCAAGCGGGCGGGCACCGCTGCCATCATGGCCCGCCATGCCATTGGCGATGGCGTCATTGGTGCAGCTGAGGTCGGGCACATCAAAAACATCGCGCATTGGCCGCTCGAGATGGTCCTCGATCGCCCCTTCGATATGCGCGCCCTCCTTCATGGCAAAATGCAGCGGGATCGGGATGTCGGAGGCCGACACCTGCACCGGCACGCCGTGGTTTTGCAGCAACAGCCCGATTTGCTGCTGCAAATAACCGGCAAACAGGTCTGGCCGGGTGATGTTGATGGCATATTTGCCCGGCTCGGCTACATGGCCAAAGGCAAGGCGGGTATCAAGCTTGGCATGGGTGGTGGTGCTAATGCTGACCTGCGGGTAAAACGCCCGATACCGGCCCTTGGGTGGCTCGCCCGCCATCACCGCCTCAAAATTAGCCCGCAAAAACTGGGTGGATTGTTTATAAAGCGCCTGTAGCCGGGCCACCGCCTTGCCGGCATCGGTATAGCTTTGGGCCTGCAATGGCTCGGGTTGGATGATGGGCAGATCGGTCAATCCTAGATGCTGGTTCATTGCCCATTCTCCACAAACAATTCGGTTTTCTCAAATCCAGTCACATCAATCAGCCCCTTGTCCGAGATCCGCAGTTCCGGAATAACCACCAGCCCCAATAATGAATGCTGCATATAGGCGTTGTTCAGCGTGCAGCCGCAAGCGGCCATCGCCGCCACCATCTTATCCGCCGCTGCCGCCACCTCGCTGGCCGGTGCGTCAGACATCAGCCCGCCAATCGGCAGTTTCACCAGGGCCAACTCCTTGCCTTCAGAGATCACCACCACCCCGCCCTGCACCTCTTGCAGGCGGTTGGCGGCTTGGGCCATATCATCCTTGTTGGTGCCGATCACAATCATATGGTGGCTGTCATGCGCCACGGTCGAGGCCATGGCGCAGGGCTTGTTATAGCCAAAGCCCGATACAAAAGCATTGACCACCGCCCCGGTTTCCCGGTGCCGCTCGACCAGTGCGATCTGGCAGATATCCTGCCCGGGATCACCGGTGACCAACCCGTCCTCAACCGGCAGCTTGGCGGTCAGCGCCTTGGTCGGTGCCTGGTTTTCGACCACACCTATCACCCGTGCGCTAACCGCGTTTTTGCCCTCGGGGGCCTTGATGTCAAAATCAGTGGCGCTCAGGGGCCGCTTCATATGCACCGAATGGGTGGCGCTTTCAGGCCATTTGTAATTGGGTTCGTCGCAGAGAATATTTCCACCTTCCGCAATCACCTGCCCGCGGGCGATCACGGTCTCGATCGGCAGGGTTTTGAGGTCGGATGTTAATATCACATCCGCCCGCCTTCCCGGCGCAATCGAGCCCAGCTCGCGCTCCAGCCCGAAATGGGTCGCGGTGTTGATGGTGGCCATCTGCAAGGCCACCAGTGGCTCGGCCCCGCACGCAATCGCGTGGCGTACAACCCGGTTCATATGGCCGTCATTAACCAGAGTGCCGGAGTGGCAATCATCGGTGCAGAGCAGAAAATTGCGCGAATCCAGCCCGCGCTCGGTGATTGCGGTGATCTGGCTTTTGACATCATACCAGGCCGAGCCAAGCCGCAGCATCGCCCGCATGCCCTGCCGCACCCGCATGATCGCATCGGCCTCGGAAGTGCCCTCATGGTCATCGGCCGGACCACCGGCGGCATAGGCGTGAAAATCGGTCAGATCAGGGCTGGCATAATGCCCGCCCACGACCTTGCCGGCGTTTTGGGTGGCGGCAATGATCGCCAGCATCTTTTCATCCGCACTGATCACACCGGGAAAGTTCATCATCTCGCCCAGCCCGATGATATTGGGCCAGCCCATCGCTTCCACCACATCGGCGGGCAATATCTCGCGCCCCGTGGTCTCCAGCCCCGGCGCGCTCGGTGCGCAGCTTGGCATTTGCACAAACACATTCACCGGCTGGGCGAGGGCCTCGTCATGCATATGGCGCACGCCCTCAAGCCCCATGACATTGGCAATTTCATGCGGGTCAACAAACATGCTGGTGGTGCCGTGCGGGATAACGGCACGGGCAAATTGCGTGACCGTCAGCATGCCGCTTTCAATATGCATATGCGCATCACACAGCCCCGGAATGGCAAAGCGCCCCCCGGCATCGATCACCTGCGTATCCGGCCCGACCAGCGAGCCGCGATGCGCGCCACAATAAGCAAAGCGGCCATCGGCCATGGCAATGGAGCACCCCTCCAGCACCTCGCGCGAATGCACGTTTACCCATTTGGCATTGATGATAACCATATCGGCAGGCGCACGGCCAGCCGCTACGGCGATAAGGCGGGGGGCAGCTTCAGCCCAGGATTTAATGGAGTTGGTCATGGGCCAATCTGCCATAAACCGGCAAATCGGTTCAAGTCGTTTTTTGACCATTCACGCGATCACCCAATCACAACACGAATCAATCCATCACCCCAAAAACGCCGGGCACAAATTCGGGTGTTTGGTATTTCCGGGGATAGCGGCGCTAAACCGCCGCCTTCAGCGCATCGGTCAGGTCGGTTTTCTCCCACGAGAATCCGCCATCCGCTTCAGGCGCACGGCCAAAATGGCCATAAGCCGAGGTCCGCTGATAGATCGGCCGGTTCAGCCCGAGATGCTCGCGAATGCCGCGCGGTGTCAGGTCCATCACCTGGGCCACGGCTTTTTCGACCTCGGACTCGTGCACCTCGCCGGTGCCGTGCAGGTCCGCATAGATCGACAGCGGTTTGGACACGCCGATCGCATAGGCGATTTGCAAGGTGCAGCGGCTGGCCATGCCGGAAGCCACGATATTCTTGGCCAGATAGCGTGCCGCGTAAGCCGCCGAGCGGTCTACCTTGGTTGGGTCTTTGCCTGAAAACGCACCGCCGCCATGCGGGGCCGCGCCGCCATAGGTATCAACAATGATCTTGCGCCCGGTCAGGCCGGCATCGCCGTCCGGCCCGCCGATCACGAACTTGCCGGTAGGGTTTACATGCCATTCGGTCTCGGGGGTAATCCAGCCTTCGGGCACCATTTCCAGAATATAAGGCGCCACGATATTGCGGATATCTTCCGAGCTTTGCGCCTCGGAAGCGTGCTGGGTTGACAGCACCACCGAGGAAACCGCCACCGGCTTGCCATCTTCATAGCGCACCGAGAGCTGTGATTTGGCGTCCGGGCCAAGCAATGGCTCGGTGCCGTTTTTGCGCACCTCGGCCAGGCGGCGCAGAATGGCGTGGGCGTAATGCACCGGAGCGGGCATCAGCTCCGGGGTTTCGGTGGTGGCATAGCCAAACATGATGCCCTGATCACCCGCGCCCTCGTCTTTATTGCCGCTGGCATCCACCCCCTGGGCGATATCGGCGGATTGCGCATGCAGGTAGGAGTCGACCTTCAGATTGGCCCAGTGAAAGCCCTCCTGCTCATAGCCGATGTCTTGCACACATGCACGGGCGATATCCTCGACCCGCTGGATCACCTCGCCGGGGCCGCGCACCTCGCCGCCGATCACCACGCGGTCGGTGGTGGCGAAGGTCTCGCAGGCCACGCGGGCATAAGGGTCTTGGGACAGGAACGCATCGAGTATGGCGTCGGAAATGCGGTCGCAAACCTTGTCCGGGTGGCCTTCGGATACGGATTCAGAGGTAAACAGATAGTTTTGACGGCTCATGAGGCTCTCCGGCGTTGAATTTATCGCGCCTTTATGCGCGGAATTCTGGTGGTTTTCAATAGATGTTTGTCAGGGGTTAAAACGGATGGGGGCGCTGTGGACGATAGCGCATTATCCCGCCCAGAAGCAGGACCAGAATAACCCCGATCACCGGCCATGGCCCGGTTTGCGCCAATAGGGTTGGCTTGAGTGGCTTGGGCAGCGGAGCATCAACAAAACCCTCATCCCCCAGTGGAATGGAAGCGGTGATGCGGCCAAACGGGTCCACCATGGCGGAAATGCCGGTATTGGCGGCGCGGGCCAGCGGCAGGCCCTGCTCAATGGCGCGCACGCGGGCCTGCGCCAGGTGCTGATACGGGCCGGAAACCTCGCCAAACCAGGCGTCATTGGTGATTTGCACCAGCCATTCCGGGCGCGGCCCGGCCACGGCCTGCGGGAAGATCGCCTCATAGCAGATCAGGGGCAAAAACGTTGGCACACCCGCCCCTTCGATCAGCTCCGGCCCGCTGCCAAAGGCAATGCCACCGCCCATCGATTCCGCCAGCCCCTGCAAGCCCCATTGGCTGGCAAGGTTTTGCAGCGGGATGTATTCGCCAAAGGGCACAAGGCGGTATTTATCATAAGTCGCGGCCACATTGCTGTTTTCATTCAACAAAAACAGCGAGTTGAATACCCCGCCCTCATCGCGCCGCCTTGCGCCGAGGATCACCGGCGCTTGCGCTGCATTGCTGATCTGGCTGCGGATAAGCGGCTGCTCTTCGGGCAAATAAACCGTGGCAACCTCGGGCCAGATCACGATATCGGGTTCCCCCGGTGCGGCGCTATAGCTGAGTTGGCGCTCGTAAAACAGCGGGATGTATTCCGGGTCCCATTTCTGGGTCTGAATCGCATTGGGCTGGATCAGGCGCACGATCTGCCCGCTATCGACCACCGGGGCTGAAAGCCGCCACAGCCCAAAACCGGTCAGCAAAGCCGCGATCAAAACCGCCCCCGGCGCGCCGCGCCTGCTCAGCAGCAGCCCGCCCATCAGCACGATCAAAAACCCAAGCCCGTAAACCCCGATCACGCTTGTGGCCTGAATGAGCGGGGTTTCAACCCAGTTATAGGCCATCAGCGCCCAGGGAAAGCCGGTGAAGATATAAGAGCGCAGCAGCTCGGCCATGGTCCAGAACCCGGCCCAGACCAGCACATGGGGCCGGCGCTGCGCCAGCGCAAAACCCAGCCCCCAGAAAAGCGCCATGCCGCCGGCCATCAGAATAAGCGCAAAGGGGGCCATCCAGCCATAGCGCTCGACATCAACCAAAAACGGCTCGACGATCCAGCTGAGCGCCAGGCCAAAATAGCCCAGCCCGGCCCCCCAGCCGATGGCAAAACCGCCCTTCCAGCCCCTGGTCTGGCGCAGCAGCCACAGCAGGCCCGGCAGGGCGATAATCGCCAGCCACGGGAAATCAATCGGGGCCTGCCCCAGCGCCAGCGCCAGCCCGGCCAGAATTGCCAGCCCGAAGCGGAGCCATTTGCCCGGCGCACTCACGCGGCTTTGGCCTTGCTGAAATTCACCCGCAGGCGTTTTATCTTGCGCGGGTCGGCCTCGATCACCTCAAATTCGTTGCCCTGCGCATCGCAGATCACCTCGCCCGAGACCGGCACCCGGCCCGCCAGCATCACCACGATACCGCCAAGCGTATCGATCTCCTCGTCAAGATCATCTGGCAAAAGATCCACCCCGGCGGCCGCCTCTATATCCTGCAACATCGCCCGGGCACTGGCGAGGTAGACCCCGGGGGATTCCTCCACCCAAAGCTCGTTCTCTTCCTCGTCATGTTCGTCCACGATCTCGCCAACGATCTGCTCCAGCAGGTCCTCGATGGTGATCAGGCCATCCACCCCGCCATATTCATCAATCACCAAAGCCATGTGAATACGCTCGGATTGCATCTTTTGCAGCAGCACCGCAATAGGCATCGAGGGCGGGGCATAAAGCAAGGGGCGGATCAGTTTTTTGAGGTCAAAGCCGTTGCCCCGGCCAAAACCGTGGCGCAGGGCGAGGTCTTTCAGGTGGATCAGCCCCAGTGGCTCGTCCAGCGTTTCGCCATATACCGGCAGGCGGGTCAGGGTGGAGGTTTTAAATGCCTCGACCAATTCGTCAAGGCTGGCATCAACGGGAATGGCGACGATATCGGCCTTGGGCACCGCGATCTCGTCAATCCGGCGCGTTTGCAGATTATGCAGGTTGATTTGCATGGCACTGGTATCGGCCTCGACAGGCTCGGATACGGCTTTGGTTTCAGCGCCAAACAGCCGCTGCCAAAGGGGTTTTTTCGGTGTGGCCAACGCCTGCGCGCGCTGCGCTGCGTTAGAAGATCCCTCGATAGTTTCGCCCATGGCTCCTTTTCCGTGTTGGCATGTATGCCCTAATATGGGTTGCTTATACCCAGTTTTGCAAGGGCTTTGATTTCAAGCGCTTCCATTTCCTGCGCATCAGGCTCTGCAATATGGTCATACCCGAGCAGGTGCAACACCCCGTGTATCAGCAAATGGGTTACGTGATCATCAACAGAAATGCCTTTTCCAGCGGCCTCGCTGATGCAGGTCTCGTAAGCGATGGCGATATCACCAAGCGGGGTTTCAGGGGTGGTGCCGGTTATTGGCGGGCTGGCGCTGATGGGCCATGAGAGCACATTGGTAGCGCTTGTTTTGCCGCGAAAATCACTGTTTAATTCGGTAATGCGGGCATTATTGCAGCCCAGCAGGGCGATCTCGAACCCGGCTATTTGCCGCCCGGTCACCGCCAGCGCCGCTTTTGCGGCCGGGCCTGCCAGCGCCTCCAGCCCCAGCGCCGCCCAGCGCTCGTCCTCAAAGATCACCTCGATCATTCCCGGCTGGCCTTCTCATAGGCGCGCACGATCCTGGCCACCATCGGATGGCGGATCACATCTTTGGCACTGAAGCGGGTAAAGCCGATGCCATCCACCCCGCGCAGGATCTTCTCGGCCTCGACAAGGCCCGAAATGACCCCGCGCGGCAGGTCGATCTGGCTGGTATCTCCGTTGACAACCATGCTGGAGCCTTCGCCAAGCCGGGTCAGAAACATGCGCATCTGCATGGTGGTGGCGTTTTGTGCCTCGTCCAGAATAACAAAAGCATGGCTAAGCGTGCGCCCGCGCATGAAGGCCAGCGGGGCGATCTCGATCTGCTTGTCCTCGATCATTTTGCTGATCTGCTTGCCGGGCAGAAAATCATTCAGCGCGTCATAAAGCGGCTGCATGTAGGGGTCGACCTTCTCCTTCATGTCGCCGGGCAAAAAGCCAAGCCGCTCACCGGCCTCCACCGCCGGGCGGCTGAGGATGATCCTGTCCACCCGCCCTTCCAGAAAATGCGCCACCGCCACGGCGACAGCCAGATAGGTCTTGCCGGTGCCGGCCGGGCCAAGGCCAAAGGTGAGGTCGTTTTCCAACAAGGCCCGCACATAGGCCATCTGCGCCGGGCTGCGCGGCTCAACGGTTTTTTTGCGGGTGCGGATTTCCAGCGGGGCGGAGATGGGGGCGGGTGCCATCCCTTCTTCAAATATTTCCGTTGGCATGCGGATTGCCGCCTCTATGTCTCCGGCCGCAACGCTTTTATTGGCCTGCAACCGCCCGTAAAGCGCCCGTAGCGTGGTTTCGGCATGTTGGCGTGCCTCTGGCTCTCCGCCCAGCATAATAACATTGCCATGGCGATCAATCTCGGCCCCGGTGCCGGCCTCTATGCGCACAAGATTGGCATCCAGTTCGCCACAAAGGTCGATCATCAGGCGGTTGCTGTCAAATTCAAGCCGGGTTTGCACAGGGGCGCTGGGAGCAGACAATAAAGGTGATTCCACGTTCAAAGATTATCCCGGCAAGATTGGCGCAAATCAAAGCCGCACGCAATGCCCCCGGCTTCACTTTTTCAAAATATGCCGGAGGGAAGCGCCCCCTTGCCGAGCGAAGCGAGGCCACGGCGCCGCAGCCCATTTTTGATGGCCTCATCAAAAATGCCACCCGACGGGTGGTCCCGCCCTTCATCCCGACCTCCGATGGCGGTGCGTCAACCCCCGCGCTTGCGGTAGTGTTTTGCACGCACCGCGCTGATAATTATGCGCTTGCGGTGCCGGCTTGCATTAACGCCGCAATAACCGGAATATCTCTGACGCCCCATACCCGGCAATCAGCGCCACCAAGAGCGAGAGCAGCCCGTAGAGCAGCGGTTGCTGGCGGGAGAGGTTATAGACCCAGCGCTCAAAACCCTCTTTGCGCACGGATATCTCCACCGAAGTATCAGCAACGATATTCCGGTCGCGAATCAGGTAGATGCGTGCGGTATAATCACCCTCGATCAGGTTGGCCGGCAGTTGAATACTGGCATTGAAAAGGGTTTCCTCATTCAGGCTGAGCACCCCGTCGCGCTCGGCATAAAGCCCGTTATCGAGCCGGATACGGGTTATCGCCTCGCTGAATTCAGCCACATTGATCCCGGGGGTCTCCTTGGCCTGGCGGCGGATCGCATAATCCAGCCCAATGGCAAAATCTCGGCGGTCGCCCTCGTTGAGGATTTCATCCAGAGGGCCGGTGCTGACCACGGTAAAAAAGCTTGGCACCGCCTCCACCTCGACCGCTTCCGCATTAAGCCAGATCCCAAAGCGCTTTTCTTTCTTGCGCACCACGGTGGATGCCAGCGGGCCTTCTACCACAATCGCCACATCGAGCGGAGCCAGCCCTTCGGCCATCGGCCCGTCGCGCTTGACCGCGCCAAATACAAATATCTCGGAGCCGGCAAAATTGGCAGTAATTGCCACGCGGTTCTGGCTGAGATCAACCACCACCGATTCTTGCGCCATAAGCGGCGTGGCCAGAAAGCTGAGGATGAATATGAGCTTACGCAACATCCCTATTCCCCCGCGCCAATGGAAAACAGTTCGGAAGGCATGATCAAAAGATCAAGCGCCAGCTTGGCACACATCGCCAAAACCATGATCGCCAGCAATATCCGCAACTGCTCGGCCTTCAGCTTCACCCCGATACGCGCGCCAACCTGCGCCCCGATCACCCCGCCGGTCAGCAAAATCAGCGCCAGCACCGCATCAACGGTAAAGTTTTGCATGGCGTGGGAGAGCGTGGTGTAGGCGGTCACGAAAATGATCTGGAACAGCGAAGTGCCAACCACAACCTTGGTGGGCATGCCCAAAAGATAGATCATCGCCGGCACCATGATAAAGCCGCCGCCAACCCCCATGATCGCCGCCAATACCCCAACAACAACCCCAACCAGTA
>WFQA01000283.1 GCA_015487255.1 Paracoccaceae bacterium
GTGCCTATCTGATGCTCGGCCATGCGGTGGTCGAGAAAAACCGCCGGGCGGGCACTTATTATGCGCTCACCAACCAGCGCGCCCTGCTGGCTTACGGGATCAGGGTATTGGCCTATCCGATCCTGCCTCGCTCGGATATCCGCCTCAAAAAGGGGCGCTATGATACCGTGCTTCTCAATGCCGACCACCAGATCGGAAAACAACCGGGGGCCAACAGGCAAACCATCGGCTTTGGACATTTGGAGAATGGTGAAGAACTGTATAAACTGATGCGTAGCATTCAGAAAAAAGGGGGTATGAATGGTCAAGACGGTGGGCATGCGGGCACCTGAGCGCCAGCACGAGGGCAGCTGGCAAGATTATCTGGACCCCGGAGAAAAACTCTTGTGGCAGGGCGCGCCGGCGGGGGGCATTCGCTTTTCCGGCATGGGGTTGGTGCAATCGGCTTTTGGCGTGTTTTTCCTTGGGTTTTCTGTTTTCTGGGTGGCGATGGCCCTGAATATCGGGGCGGATGGTCCCTTGAGCCTGTTCTTTCCGCTCTTTGGCCTGCCCTTTGTTTTGATCGGGCTTTGGCTGGTTATTGGCCACTGGTTTTTTGATGCCTACAAGCGCCGGCGCAGCCGCTATGCCCTGACCAACAAACGTGCGATCATTGCCCGCAGGGTTTTTGGCCGCCGTCTGGAAAGTTACCCGATCCTTGCCGATTCCGAGATTTCACTGGTCGAGGGCAGGTTTGACACGGTCAATTTCCATCAAAAAACCGTTATCCGCAATAATGGCACCAGCAGGGTCAATATCGGTTTTCGCTATATTCGTGACGGGCGCAAGGTTTACAATCTGCTCTTGGATATAAAAACAAGGCGCTAAGTGAGCCGCCGTTCCGGGTTTGATGGCCGGGCAGCAGCCGGCACGCCCGCCACCCGGGCGCAAAAGGCTATCCCGGCTGTGGATTTATGCATTTGAACAATGCGCCCCGGGTCTGTAAGCAGATGTCGGAAATCCAGCGGAGCAAAGCAACGTGAGCAAGAGTGAACCGGCCCGTTTCAAGGGTGATAAATCCACCTATATCCGGGTGCATGTCATCGTGGCGCTGCTGGGTGCGGTGCTGCTCTCGGGTGGGCTTTATCTGGCGGGCAATCCCGATTGGTGGATTGGCATTGTTGGTTCTTTTGCCGGCATTGCCATGCGCGGCTATTACATCGCCTCCGAGCAGCTCGGCTTTGAATGGGTGCTGACCAATACCAGCCTCAACGCCCCCGGCGAGCGGGCCATAGCACTGGATGAGATCAAAACCCTGCGCTCCCTGCTTGGCTCCGTGCAGATAATCACCAATACGGGTGAGAAGTTTCTGATCAAATATCAGGATGACCCGGAACGGGTGATC
Organism: Paracoccaceae bacterium; assembly: GCA_015487255.1. Classification (GTDB taxonomy): domain Bacteria; phylum Pseudomonadota; class Alphaproteobacteria; order Rhodobacterales; family Rhodobacteraceae; genus UBA3077. Next base: position 1,385 of record WFQA01000283.1, read on the forward strand.
GCAAGGATCAACCGGGCCATAGCAGCACATACAGGCAGATAACCATGCACAAGGCATCAACCACCCCGCCCGGCGCACAGCGGCCAGCCCCGGCAACGGACGAAAAAATCCTGTGGCAGGGCTATCCGGCACAGCCCCGGCCCAGGCCCGCCAGCGAACACCCGGCCCCCCATTACGTCATCACCCTGGCCAGCGCGGCGGGAACCGGTGTTTTATGGGTCATGCTGCCCGACTTCCCCGCCCTGCGTAACGGGTTGTTGGCTCCGATCGTGATTCTGCTTGTGCTGGCAGCCTATCCTGCGCTGGCCAGGCACCGCCGCAACCGGCAATTCATGGCCAGCACCTATATGCTGACCACCCGTCAGGCCATATTGGAGCACAAAGGCCAGATCACCCGGCTGGCCCTCACCCCCGATACCAGGCTGCACCTGAGCGAAGCACCCTTTCCCACCCTCACCTTGTGGAACCCAACCGAAAAACCCCGCGCCGCGCCGCTGCATTTCGAACAGCTCGCCGATGGCGCTGCCGCCCATGAAATCGCCCGCATTTACCTGCAAAGCCTGAAACAGCCAGAGCATACCACCCCGCCCGGCGGCCAATAACCCTTTGTTCTTTTGCCAAACCCCGCTATACCCGTAAAAACAAATACCATCGGGAGCCACCCATGACCTTGCTCACCAATGCCCGCCTGATCGACCCGGAAAATGGCAGTGAGACCTTTGGCGGCATCCGCATAAAAGACGGGCTGATCGCCGAAATTCTGCCCAATGGCGGGGGGGGCATTGATTGCAGGGGCAAATGCCTTGCGCCGGGCATCATCGATATCGGGGTTAAAATCGGCGAGCCGGGCGAGCGGCACAAGGAAAGCTTTCGCAGCGCTGGCCGATCGGCAGCGGCGGGGGGGGTAACCACCATGGTCACCCGCCCCGATACCACCCCGGCGATTGACAGCCCGGAATTGCTCGATTTCTTCAACCGCCGCGCGGCCGAGATTGCCCCGGTCAATGTGCTGCCGATGGCGGCACTGACCAAGGGGCGCGATGGGGCCGCGATGACCGAGATCGGATTTTTGCGCGATGCCGGCGCGGTGGCCTTCACTGACGGGGACCGCCCGGTTTCCAACCCCAAAGTGCTGGCCCGCGCCCTGACCTATGCGGCTGATCTCGATGCGCTGATCATGGCGCACCCGCAAGAGCCAACCCTTTCCCAAGATGCCTGCGCCACCTCCGGCCCCCTGGCCTCGCTGATGGGCCTGCCCGCGGTTTCACCATTGGCCGAGCGCATTCAGCTCGAGCGCGATCTGGCACTGGTGGAGATGACCGGCGGGCGCTACCATGCGGACCAGATCACCACTGCCGCTGCCCTGCCCGCACTTGCGCGCGCCAAAAAAGCCGGGCTGCGGGTCACGGCCGGGGTTTCGGCCCACCACCTTACGCTCAACCAGCTCGATATCGAGGGCTACCGCACATTCTTCAAGCTCAAGCCGCCCTTGCGGGGTGAGGAAGACCGCCTTGCCGTGGTGGACGCAGTGCAATCGGGGCTGATTGATATCATCTGCTCGATGCACACCCCGCAGGATGAGGAAAGCAAGCGCCTGCCCTTTGCACAGGCCGCCAGCGGTGCGGTTGGGCTGGAAACCCTGCTGCCCGCCTCTATGCAGCTTGTGCATGCCGGGCATCTGACCCTGCCGGAACTGTTTCGTGCGCTGTCGCTGAACCCGGCCAGGCTGCTCGGACTAAGTGCCGGGCGGCTGGCGGTGGGGGCACCGGCGGA
>WFQA01000284.1 GCA_015487255.1 Paracoccaceae bacterium
CATCATGCTGGAGGTGCAGGGGCCGGTGGTGGCGGGTGCGCCGTTTGATGTGGCGTGGTCCGGGCCGGATTATGCGCGGGATTATATCGGCATTTCCGAGGCTGGCTCGCAAGACCGCGCCTATATCAGCTATGTTTATACGGGCGATGGCTCCCCGCTCACCTTCATCGCACCCGATGCCGTGGGCAGCTATGAGCTGCGCTATTTCTCGGGCCAGAGCAACGCGGTGCTGGCAAGGGTGCCGCTACAGGTGGGGGCCAATTAAAACGGGCAGGGCGCGTGGAAGGCCCTGCGCGCGCCATCACTCGGGTGGTAAATCTCAAGTGAAAGCGCATGCAGGCACAGGCGCGGCGCGGCAGTAAGCGCTGCACCTCTGGCATAAAACCGGTCCCCCAGCATCACATGGCCAATGGCCAGCATATGCACCCGAAGCTGATGGCTGCGCCCGGTGGTCGGATAAAGCCGGGCCCGCGCATGGGTGGCGTGGCGCGCCACAATTTCCCAACGGGTGTGGGCGGCTTTGCCGTGCTCCATATCCACCCTTTGCAATGGGCGATTGGGCCAGTCGGTGCAAAGCGGCAGCTCCACCTCGCCCTTATCACCGGGCTGCCCCCAGATCAGCGCCTCATAGGTTTTTACCGTGTGGCGGCGCTCGAATTGCAGCCCCAAATGCCGTTGCGCGGCTTTGTTCATGGCAAATATCATCACGCCAGAGGTGTCCATATCCAGCCGGTGCACCAGCAATGCCTCGGGAAATGCCATCTTGGCGCGGCTTTCCAGGCAATCAGCATGCTCAACCGCCTTGCCCGGCACCGAAAGCAGGCCGGAAGGCTTGTTAAGCAGCAGAATGTCATCATCCCGGTGCAGAATATCAAGCGGCCCCGTGGGTGGGGCATAGGTGAAGCTACCCCGCATCCAGCGCCTTGAGCAGCCCGATTGTGGAGCCGTCCTTGCCCGAGCTATCACCGCCTTGCAGCAAGGGCAGCAGGGCGGTGGCCATTTCCTTGCCCAGCTCCACCCCCCATTGGTCAAAGCTGTTGATCCCCCAGATCACCCCTTCCACAAACACCCGGTGTTCATAAAGCGCGATGATCTGCCCCAATGTGAACGGGGTGAGCTTTGGGTAGGCCAGTGTGGTCGAGGGGCGGTTGCCGGGGCAAGCCCGGTAAGGCGCACGGCTTTGCTTCCCGCGCATCAGGGCCTCGGACTGGGCGAGGCAATTGGCCTTCAGCAGATCATGCTGGTGTTTGAGCGCCGGCTCATGGCCCTCGGCGGCGATCATGAATTCACACGGCACCACATTGCTGCCCTGATGCAAAAGCTGGTAAAACGCGTGCTGCCCATTGGTGCCCGCCTGCCCCCAGACCACCGGCCCGGTCGGCTGGCTGACCGGCGCGCCATCCAGTGCCACCCGCTTGCCGTTGCTCTCCATATCAAGCTGTTGCAGATAGGCGGGCAGGCGGGAGAGCCGCTGGTCATAAGGCAGCACGGCGCGGGTGGGGTAATCGCAAATATTGCGATGCCAGATACCGGTGAGCGCCAGCAGCACCGGCATATTTTCTGAGAGCGGCGCGTGGCGGAAATGCTGGTCCATGGCATGGCCGCCCGCCAGAAATTCGGCAAACCGCTCCGGCCCCACCGCCAGCATGAGCGGCAGGCCAATTGGCCCCCAGACCGAATATCGCCCCCCCACCCAGTCAGCAAAGCCAAACACCCGATCAGCGGGGATGCCAAAATCAGCGGTCTTGTCCAGCGCGCTGGAGATTGCCACCATCTGGCTTTCGGCCCCCGCCCCCAGCCATTTTTTCGCCGTCTCGGCATTGGTCATGGTCTCGATGGTGGTGAAGGTTTTGGAGGCCACAATCACCAAAGTGCGCGCCGGATCGGCCCGTTTGCTGGCTTCGGTAAAATGCGCGCCGTCGATATTGGAGACAAAGCGGATTTTCGGCCCGTCATGGTAAGCGCCCAGCGCCTTTACCCCCATGGCCGGGCCAAGATCAGAGCCGCCAATGCCAATGCTGATCACCTCGGTGATCGGGCCGCCATCGGCTGCCTTTATCTCGCCCTGGCGCAGGGCGGTGGCGAAATCACCCATACGCGCCAGCGTGCTGCGCACCTCTGGCATAACATCCCGCCCCTCCACCAGCACCGCCCCGCTTTGGTTGCGCAATGCCGTGTGCAGCACCGCGCGGTTTTCAGAGATGTTGATCTTTTCGCCTGCAAACATCGCATCCCGCCGCGCTTCCACCCCGGCCTCCCTAGCCAGTTGCAACAGCAGTTTGCGGGCATCCTTGTCCATCGAGGTTTTGGAATAATCCAGCAGCATGCCATCCGCCGAGGTGCTGAAATCAGCAAAGCGCATCGGGTCATCAAACAGCGCCATGATGCGGCGATCTGCACTTGCGGCGCGGTTGGCGCGCAGCATCCGCCAGATACTGTCCATGTTATGCCCCCAATGTGCTGGCCTCACGGGCCAGCGCTTCTATGCCGGCCCAATCCGCCGCCGCAACCATGCCTTTGGGGGCCACCCACGAGCCACCGGCACAAATCACATTGGGCAGGCGCAAATAATCCTTGGCATTGTTCAGGCTCACCCCGCCGGTGGGGCAAAACGAGATTTGCGGCAAGGGCGCACCAATGGCCTTGAGCGCTGCCGCCCCGCCCGAGGCCTCGGCCGGGAAAAACTTCAGCACATCATATCCCCGCGCCAGCATCTGCATCGCCTCACTCGCGGTGGCCGCACCGGCCAAAAGCGGCAACCCGTGGGCCTCACAGGCTGCCAGCAACGCATCCGTCACCCCCGGAGAAACGCCAAACCGCGCCCCCGCCATCACCGCGTTTTCCACGTCCTTCGGTGTGATCAGTGTGCCCGCGCCAACCACGCCGCCTTTTACCTTGGCCATCTCGGCAATCGCCTCAAGGGCGGCCGGGGTGCGCAGGGTTACCTCCAGCGCGGGCAGACCACCGGCCACAAGGGCCTCGGCCAAGGGGCGGGCCGTGCTGGCATCTTCCACCACCAGCACCGGCACAATCGGGGCCAGCCCGCAGATCTCGCGGTTGCGCTTGCTGGCTTGTTTTGGAGTTATGCTCATTGGTTCACCATAGGTTTTTGCGTGCCCGTTTCGGCCACGCCTTGTCATATTCGTCATCACCCACCGCGCCTTTGCTCAGGGTCTTGAGCATTTGCCCAATGCTCGGGAGTTCCGGCAATGCCGCCTCCTGCCACAGCCCGGCGCGCATTACCGCGCGGGCGCATTGAAAATAGACCTCCTCCACGCTCACCACAAGCACCGAACGTGGTTCCTTGCCGGATCGGGCGTAATGCTGCAACAAAGCGCTGTCTGCGTCGATCCGGCCATGGCCGTTGGCCCGGATCACCGTGCCCGAACCGGGGATCAGAAACATCAGCGACAACCGCCCGTCGCGCAGAATGTTGCGCAGTGAATCAATGCGGTTATTGCCGGTCCAGTCCGGCAGATGCAGGGTGTTTTCATCCACCACAAACACTACCTGCCCATCATCCCCGCGCGGAGAGCAGTCAAGGCCCTCCGGCCCCACGGTTGCCAGCGCCACAAAGGGCGAGGCCTCGATCCACGCCCTGTAATCGGCGTTCACCTGATCCGCCACCTTGAGCAGCGAGGGCGCCCTGGGTGTGCCGTAAAGCGCCTCCAGTTCTTCAATACTCTCGATCATATCACACTGGCCCCGCTCTCCGCACTGCCGACAAAACGGCGAAACACCTCAAACATCTCGCGCCCGGTGCCATGGGTATTGGCGCTTAGATCAGCCTGCACAGGCTTGCGCGCCAGCACCGCTTCATCCAGCACCTCCAGCGTGCCGCGCACCGCATCCACCCGCACCATGTCTCCATCCTGCAATCTGGCGATCACCCCGCCATCCACCGCCTCGGGGGAAACATGGATCGCCGAAGGCACTTTACCCGAAGCCCCCGACATCCGCCCATCCGTGACCAGCGCAATCTTGTGCCCGCGCCCCTGCAATATCCCCAAAACCGGGGTCAGCGAGTGCAGTTCCGGCATGCCATTGGCCTTTGGCCCCTGAAACCGCACCACAACCACCATATCCCCGTCAAGCAACCCATCCCTGAACGCCGCTTTCACCGCCTCCTGGCTATGAAAAACCCGCGCCGGGGCCTCGATAACATAGCGGGAAGGCTCCACCGCCGAGACCTTCATCACCGCATTGCCAAGATTGCCCTTGAGTCGCCTGATACCCCCGGTTTGTTGAAACGGTGCTGCGACCGGCTTCAGGATTTTATCATTGCCGCTCACCCGCGCGCCGGTTTCATACACGATCTCGCCATCCCGCAATTTCGGCTCGCGGGTATAGGCCTCCAACCCCTGCCCAACCACGGTTTTGGTATCCGGGTGCAACAGGCCCGCCCCGAGCAATTCGCCAATCATATAGCCAAGCCCGCCAGCGGCATGAAAATGGTTCACATCGGCCAGCCCGTTGGGATAAACCCGCGCAATCAGCGGCACCACTTCGGAGATGTCTGAAATATCCTCCCAATCCAGCACCACCCCGGCTGCGCGGCCCATGGCCAGCAGGTGGATCAACAGGTTGGTTGAGCCGCCAGTGGCATTCAGCCCAACAATACCGTTCACAAAGGCCCTGGCATCAAGAATTTCAGCAACCGGGGTATAGTCATTGCCAAGCCCGCTGATCGCCAAGGCCCGTTTGGCCCCTTCAATGGTAAGCGCATCACGCAGCGGCGTGCGCGGGTTGATGAAACTGGCACCGGGCAGGTGCAGCCCCATGAACTCCATCAGCATCTGGTTAGTATTGGCGGTGCCATAAAAGGTGCAGGTGCCGGGGCCGTGATAGCTGGCTATTTCCGCCGCCATCAGCTCCTTGCGCCCGACCTTGCCCTCGGCAAACTCTTGCCGCACCCGGGCCTTTTCATCATTGGGCAGGCCCGAGGTCATCGGCCCGGCCGGCAAAAACACCGCGGGCAAATGGCCAAAGGTAGCCGCCGCGATCACCAGCCCCGGCACGATCTTATCACACACCCCAAGATAAACCGTGCTGTCAAACACATTGTGGGAAAGCGCCACCCCGGCCGCCATGGCGATCAGATCGCGGGAAAACAACGAAAGCTCCATGCCGGGCTGGCCCTGGGTCACCCCGTCACACATCGCCGGCACTCCGCCTGCCACCTGCGCGGTGCCCCCCGCCTGCCGCGCCGCCTGCCGGATCAGCTCCGGATAGCGCTCAAACGGCTGGTGGGCGCTCAGCATGTCATTATAGGCGGTGATGATACCAAGGTTTCCCCCCGCCCCATCCACCAGTGCTGCCTGATCCTCACCCGCCGCCGCATAGGCATGGGCCTGATTGCCACAGGTGAGATGGGCGCGTCTTACCCCGGTGTCAACAGCCCGCTCGCAGCGCGCCATATAGCCTGCACGCAGGGTTTCCGAGCGGCTCTCTATGCGCTCGGTCACCCGCAATATCGTATCATTCAAAGCCATGGCTCACTCCGCATAGTGGATTTCGGTATCGGGCAGGTTGAGCACCACCCGAACAGGGGCCTCTGCTTCCGGCCCGTCAATCAGGGCCTTTTCCAGCGCCGCGATCTTGGCTGGCCCAACAATCAAAACATGCACATTTTTAGCCGCCCGCAACACCGGCGCGGTCAGGGTTATCCGAGGCTCCCCCGCCCCCCTAGCCCGCATTGGCAGCAAGGGGGGCGCATCACCCGCCAAAGCCTCATCCAGCCGGTCCGCCCCGGGAAACAGGCTGGCCGTGTGCATATCCTCCCCCATGCCCAGCACCAGCACATCCAGAGGCAGGGCCGGTTTTATGCCCATAATCAAAGCATCCAACACCTCTTCGGGCGTATCACCAGCCAGCACCATCGGTACCAGCCGCGCTGCTGCCGCCCTGCCTTGCAGCAGGGTTTCTTTCAGCAGGCGGGTGTTGGAGCGCGGCGAAGCCTCGTCAACAAAGCGCTCGTCGCTCAGCAGCACGTTTACCTTTTCCCAAGCCACATCCTGCCCGGCAAGGGCGCGCAAAAACGGCCCCGGCGTGCTGCCGCCGGGCACCGCGAGGCTGGCTTGCCCCCTGGCGGCAATCGCGGTGTTGAGCTGCGCCGCCACCACCTCGGCCAGATCAACCATCAATATCACCCGATCCGGGTATTGCATGAATTCAGACATCAGCTTTCAATCTCCCGCCATTTACGGCCATCGCGGTGCAGCAGCGCCAGCGCATCCTCCGGGCCGGAGCCACCGGCATCATACCCCGCCGGGCGCGCGCTACTTTCCGCCCATGCGGCAACCAACGGGTCCACCCAGCGCCAGGCTTCCTCCAGCTCGTCGCCGCGCATGAATAGCGTCTGGTCGCCCCGGATCACATCCATGATCAGCCGCTCATAGGCATCCGGCCCGTGAAAATCCTCTCCCAGCGCCTCGGCAAAGCTCATGTCAAGCGGCACCTGCGCCAGCCGCATGCCGCCCGGCCCCGGCTCCTTGATGGTCATGTTCAGGGTGATCCCCTCATCGGGTTGCAGCCGGATCACCAGCTCGTTGCTGCCCTGCGTGGCCATTTCGGGGAATATAGCATGGGGCGGCTTTTTAAACACCACCACAATTTCAGATACCCGCGCGCGCAGCCGCTTGCCGGTGCGCAGATAAAACGGCACCCCGGCCCAGCGCCAGTTTTCCACCTCGACTTTCAGCGCCACAAAGCTTTCGGTTTTGCTCGCCGGGTTTTCGACATGGTCAAAATAGGAGCCTTCACCCCCCCCGCCCCGATATTGCCCGCGCACGGTTTCCTCCACCCGCAACGGCTCCAGCGCGCGAATCACCTTGAGCTTTTCATCGCGCACGAAATCGGCGTTGAACTTGGCGGGCGGCTCCATTGCTGTCAGGCATAAAAGCTGCATCATGTGGTTTTGCACCATATCGCGCAGCGCGCCGGATTTGTCATAATAGCCGCCGCGCCCTTCCACCCCGATACTCTCGGCAACGGTGATCTGCACATGGTCTATATGCTGGCTGTTCCACAATGGCTCAAACAATGCGTTGGCAAAGCGGATCGCCATCAGGTTTTGCACGGTTTCCTTGCCGAGATAATGATCGATCCGGTAGATCTGCTGCTCATCAAAACAGGCACCCAGCTGCGCGTTCAGCGCCTTGGCGGAGGCCAGATCATGGCCCAGCGGCTTTTCAACCACGATCCGGCTTTGTGGTGTGGCAATGCCGTGCCTGTTGAGCCGTGTGGCGATCTCGCCAAACAGGCTCGGGCCAACCGATAGATAAAACGCCCGCACCACATCCGGGCGCAGTTTTTGGCCGAGATCAGCCCAGCCGGCATCGCCCATCACATCCACCACCAGATAATCCAGCGCGGCCAGAAAGGCTTTCAGCACCTTGGGCGCGGCCAGCGCTTCGGGCTCAAACTCCGCCAGCGCCTCGCGCACAAAATCCTGAAAGCTTTCGCGGCTCATCTGCCGGCGCGCCACGCCGATGATTTTGGCATTTGTTGGCATTTGCCCGTCCAGCATCCGCCTGAAAAGCGCGGGCAGCAGCTTGCGCCGGGCGAGGTCTCCGGTGGCACCAAAGATCACCAGATCAAAAGGGGTAACAGGAATGACGCGTGAAACCATGGCCGAATTCTTCCCGATCAGGCGCATATGCGCCAATGTTAGAATTGATCGCGGCGGAGCATTCACCCAACCGCTGGGCCACCTGTTTCCTAGCAGTTCTCAACGCCGCGTCAAGCGCTGCTTTTTGAATTTTGCAGCCTTTCGGCACAAAATGTGATTCCCCCAGATCATGCGGCCGACGGGATGTTCGGGGTCAAAGTTACGATAAAGTGAAACGAATTCCTCTGGTTTTGCCACCTTGGGGTGTATTTTTTTCACGAAACTATCTGTAAAATCTTTCCCTGGTGCGCAATCGCCTGATTCTGCGGTGTTTGAACAAATTGCGCTTTTATCATCGGATAAGATTGCGTAATCAGGTGCGCACGGATATGCGACGGGAGAAAAGGTGAGCGTCTGGTTTTTGATATTGCGCGGCATCTTTCGCCTGCAGCGGCGATGCTTCGCCTATAAGCGCATGGTTTTGCTGGTTACCGGATTGCTGGTGGCGCTGGTTGGTTACGGCGCGTTCGAGGTCAAAACCTCCAATGACCCGTTTTTGCTGTTTGGCCCCGGCAATACCTATCGCCAGAAACTGGAGCGCCAGAACGAAGCCTTTGGCGAAACCAACCAGACCCTGATGTTGCTGGCGGTCAAATCCACCGCCGAGCGCCCGCGGCTATTGCAAGCCGAGCGCGCGCTTTTCATGATTCTCGATGACCCGGATAGTGAATTTGCGCTCTCGGATATGACCAGCTTCACCAGCGTTTCCAGCCTGCTGCCCGCATTGGGCTACCCGCTGGACCTGACCTCGCTGGAGGAAGTTGAGATCCTGCTCGATGAGCGCCCGGCACTGGGGGAGGTGTTTTTCAACGATCCCCATACCGCGACCATTATTTCGATCAAGCTTGATCTGGAAGACCAAAGCGATGCCGGGCTGCAACGGGCTTATGGTGAGCAGCAGGCACTGGCCGAGCATATGCGCAGCCTGTTTCCCGATGTGGATGTGGCCTTTACCGGCTCGGTCTCCATGGGTGAGGCCCTGCGGGACGGGCTGAGCTTTGACCGCAAATTCCTGTTTCCGCTGACCCTGGTGGTCAATTTTCTGGTGCTTTTGCTGGCGTTTCGCAGCCTGCGCATTGCGTTGGCGGCTTTGGGCACCGGGGTGATTTCGGTGCTGCTCACCACCGGGCTGGCGGGCTGGAGCGGCTATGTTTTTGCCACGGCGGCGGTGTCGTCTTTTTCCATTATCATGACCCTGACCATCGCCTCGATCATCCATATCATCCATTCGATCGGCCAGCGCCAGCGCAACCTGCCTTTCCAAAAACGCGATGCGCTGATCATGGCCAGTTTTCGCAAGCTCGCGGTGCCGGTCATTTTGGCCCATGCCACCACGGCGGTTGGGTTTTTATCGCTCAACTGGGCCGATGCCCCGGCTTTTCAGGCCATGGGCAACCTTGTGGCGATCGGGCTGATCTTTTCGCTGATCATCGTGCTTTTGGTTGCGCCGGTGATTCTGGCCATGGGTTGTGGCCAGATGCAGGTCCGTGATGAGGGCGCGCGCTGGCTCAGCCGGGTGCTGACCAAAACATGGGCGCGCGGGCCGAAGTTTTGGGGGCTGCTGGTTGGGCTGGCCGCGATTGTGGCGGTGGCCGGGCTGGTGCGCACCACCTTTGACGACCAGTTCATCCGCTTCTTTCCAGAAGACCACCCTTTGCGGCAAAATATCCAGACCATCGCTGACAATATGGGCTGGTCACAAACCGTCGATCTGGTGTTGCGCTATGACGAGGGTGAGCTGCTTACCCCCCAAAGCTTTCAGCAGCTTTCCGATCTGGTGGGCGAGTTACAGGCGCTGGAGCAGGTGGTCGATATCCGCAGCCCGCTGCCGATCGTGCAAAATTGCCTTGAACTGCGCACCCCGCCTTATGAAGGCGCACTGAAAGACGTGCCGGAAAAAATGCTGAATTTCTGCGTGCGCTCCAATTATTACGTGACCGAGGAATTCGGCAACGCCACCTTTGCCGCTGATTTTCGCGAGCTGCGCATGAGCCTTTTGATCCAGCGCCAAAGCTCGGCCCATGTGCGCGAACTGGCCGAAACCGTTGAGACCATGGCACAAGAAGCCGGGTTTGTCGGGGATCGCGCGGCGGTGTCGGGGGTGAATGTGATGTCGGCCTATCTTTCCAAGGTCAACACCCAGTCGATGCTGCTTGGCTCGGCTATTGCCATGGTGGTGGTTTCGATCCTGATCGGGGTGTTTTTGCGCTCGCTGCCGCTGGCGCTGCTCAGTATCTTTCCCAATTTCATGCCGGCGATGGCATCATTGGGGCTGTGGGTCTGGATCAATGGCGAGGTCGGCATGGCGGCTTCGATCATTGCCGCGCTCACTTTTGGCATTGTGGTGGATGATACAATCCACATTCTTTACGCGCTCAACCGGGGCCGAAAAAAGCAAACCAACCGCGGGGTGCAGCGGGTGTTGCAAAATGTCTTCCCCGGTGTGCTGACCACCACCTCCACCCTTGGCTTTGGCTTTGCCCTGCTGACGCTGAGCGGATTCGCGATCAACCAGCAGCTTGGCTTTTTAACCGCCGCCACCATTTTCATCGCCTTTTTGTTTGATCTGTTTGTGCTGCCCGGGCTTTACATTATTTTCATGGGCCGCAGCCGGAAACGCAAAAAAACCTGAGCAGCTCCGGCGCGGCATATTCGCCCATCGCCCGCAAGCGCTTGATTCCCGCCCCGCCCGGCTTTTATAAGACGAGTGAATTGCTCGGGTATTAGGCCCGATTCAAGCGGGGAATGGAAATGGCAAGCAAAGAACAGGTTTTGAAGGCACTGGTCAGTGTAACCGCACCGGGGCTGAAAGAGGATATCGTCTCGGACGGGCTGGTTTCGGATATTATCATCGACGCGGGCAAGGTGGTGTTTTCCATCACTGTGCCCGATGCCCTGCACGGCGACCCGACCGCCCTGCAAAAAGCCGCCGAGCGCGCGGTGCTGGCGCTGGACGGGGTCAAAACCGCGCTGATCGCCCTGACCGCCGAAGCCGCCCCGCAAGCCGCCCCGGAAGTGCCCAGCCTGAAAAAGCGCAAGGAGCGCCCGGTTGGCCCGGATATGCGCCCTGATTCAGCGGCAATTCCCGGCATAAAATCCATTCTGGCGGTGGCTTCGGGCAAGGGCGGGGTTGGCAAATCCACCACTGCGGCCAATCTGGCACTGGCGCTTTCCGGGCTTGGCCTGAAGGTTGGCCTGCTCGATGCGGATATCTACGGCCCCTCTCTGCCGCGCCTGTTTGGCATGGTCACTGACCGCCCCGAGCTGAAGGGGGATGTGCTCCACGCGATGGATAAATACGGCATCAAGGTGATGTCGATGGGGTTTTTGATGGAGGAGGACAACCCGGTGATCTGGCGTGGTCCGATGGTGGTTTCCGCGCTGATGCAAATGCTGCGCGAAGTGGCCTGGGGGCCGCTTGATGTGCTGGTGCTTGATATGCCGCCGGGCACGGGTGATACCCAGCTCACCCTGGCCCAGCAGGTGCCGGTGGCGGGGGCGGTTATTGTCTCCACCCCGCAGGATCTGGCACTGATCGATGCCCGCAAGGGGCTGAAAATGTTTGAAAATGTCGATGTGCCCATCCTTGGCATTGTGGAAAATATGAGCACATTCATTTGCCCCCATTGCGGCGAACGTTCGGATATTTTCGGCCATGGTGGTGCGCAGGAGGAATCCGCCAAGCTCGGCGTGCCTTTCCTTGGCGGCATTCCGTTGCATATGGATATCCGCAAATATTCCGACAAAGGCACCCCGGTGGTGATCGCCGAGCCAGACGGCCCGCACGCCAAAATCTTCGAGACCATCGCTTTGAAAGTGGCGGCACAGCTCAACCCG